>DATIYI010000109.1:0-2632 GCA_035517695.1 Streptosporangiaceae bacterium | reverse complement strand
GTGGCGTCGCCCGCATCACTCACGTCCACCCGATACTCGCCCGGCTGCTGCAGCGTCACGGCGACGTTGGGGGTGTCGATCTCGTAGTGCTGGTTTGCCCACATGTCGCGTACGCGCACGATGAGCGACCCGGCGGTCAGCTGCATCTGCGCGATGTTCTCGTCGAGATTGAGAAAGGCGAGGCCGGTGCGGCTGCCGAGCCGCACGGCCGCATCGCCCAGATCGAGTTCGGCACGCGAGGACTGATCGGTCCATAGCCGATCCCCAGTGGTGAGCGGACGATTGACGGGCGCAGCGGCCCACTCCTGCAAGCCCGCCGGCTCGAGCGAAACCGCCCCCTCCACGTCGCTCAAGCGCGCGAGCCGCCCGGGCGGGTCCCCCTCATCGGCGCGCGCCACTTCGAGCAGGCACGCGAATACCGCCAGGAGGACAAGCCCTGCCGGTGCTCTCCGCTGGCGCATAACGCTAGCCATTACGCCTCACCTGAGCGACGACGCTTGGGATCCCGGAAGGGATGATCCGCAGCCCTCAACCGCAGTCTAGAGACTTGGACCCTCCCCGTCCCGCGAGCGTTCATACCGGGTCAATCTGGGCCGGCCCGAGTGAACCGCCTGTGAATCGCCGCAAGACCTGAGCGGCTGCACGCCGCCGCCGCCGGAGCGCAAGGTCGTGCCCGGCCGCTGCGGGCCTAGGGGCTTCGACACCCCGGGCATGCATCCGGCAGTTCCGGACCGCTTGGCCAGCTCGACCCGCCGGAGGTCGACCAGCGCCGGGGGCGCCAGGCTCGTGAGGCGGCGGGCGATCGGCACGCCGCAAGCCCCGGTCGCGGGCCGACGCCGCCCGGTTCCCGTGACGGTTGAGAGCGCCGGTGGCGATCCCCATTAAGCGGCTCATCACATCACGGAGATGCCACTCATGGCCGAAGCCAGCGTGACCACGCGCGCGGTGCGTCGCATCGTCAGGGGAATGCCGACCTCGGATGGTGCCGGCGTGAAGCTGCGCCGCGTGATCGGACAGCCGCAGCTGCCCGACCTTGATCCCTTCCTCATGCTCGATGAGTTCGGCACTGACAAGGCGGAGGACTACATCGCCGGCTTCCCGGATCACCCGCACCGCGGCTTCGAGACCGTGACCTACATGCTCGACGGCCGCATGCGCCACCGTGACAACCACGGCAACGAGGGCGTGCTGGTTCCCGGGAGCGTGCAGTGGATGACCGCCGGCCGCGGACTCGTGCACTCGGAGATGCCCGAGCAGCAGGAGGGTCGGATGCGTGGCTTTCAGCTGTGGCTGAACCTGCCGGCGCGCGAGAAGATGACGGCGCCGAAGTACCAGGAATTCGGGCCCGAGCGCATCCCCACGGCCTCTCCCGCAAAGGGTGTGACGGCGAAGGTCATCGCCGGTCAAGTAGCGGGCATCGCTGGGCCCATCCGGCAGCCGGCGACCGATCCGACGTACCTCGACGTCGGACTCGAGCCGGGCGCCACCTTCGTGCAGCCACTGCCAGCGGACTATGCCGCGTTCCTCTACGTGTTCGAGGGTGCGCTGCAGGTCGGCAACGAGGCGGCCCCGGTGCGCGCGCATGAGCTGGCCGTGCTCGGCGAGGGTGAGGAGATCCGCTTCACCGGCCTGAGCGCGGGCGCCGACGGCAAGCAGGCGCGTGCGATCGTGGTCGCCGGGCGGCCGCTGCACGAGCCGGTCGCCAAGTACGGGCCATTCGTCATGAATACACGCGCAGAGCTCGAACAGGCATTCACCGACTTCCAGAGCGGGAAGTTCTGACGCGCCTCGGGCAGCGGGCGCTGCGTCGTCAGCGGAGCCCGCTGCCCTGGTCTGCGATCGTACTGCCAGGATTCGCCAGGGAGGGGCGGTCCGCGAGGCTTTGCAGAGGCCTCAAAAACCGGTGCCGCCGCGCAAGAGCTGTTGCCACCGCCGTCCTCTTTCGTTATGAGGTCGACTGGCTTGTCAAGCGCTGCGGTCGCAAGCGTTGCAGTAGGTCACGCTCCTGGTCTGTGGGGGCGAACTGCTACCTATGACAGCAGTCCGCGCCACGATGACGGGCACAATATACGGATGCACGGGCCCGCTCACTGACCGCCCGGGGTACTGATGGGCCATGGCAGGCCAGTTTCCGCCTGATCGCCACCTCGCCATAGCCCGCCGGATGCTGGCGACGACCGCGCTCGTCCTGCTCCTCCTTCCGCTCCTCGCGCGCGCCGCGGATGACCTCACCGGCAGCGCCGCTGGCACGCCGGCAGCACCGCAGGCCGGCGGCGCGAGCACCGCGGGTGCCCCGCCCGCAGCCGGGCACCCCGCCGCCGACGGCGCGCCAGCCGAGGGCGGGCGTACGCTGCGGTACGCGCCACCGCTACAGACTCCCGGGGTTCCCACGGACGCCGAGCTCGAATCCTCGGGCGCGGTCATCGGCGAGATCCTGATCGACAACCAGGACATCTTCGATCTCGACGATCCCAGGGAAGACAACTGGCTCTTCCGCCTGGCGAACAACCTGCACATCAAGACGCGCCCGAACGTCATCCGCCGGCAGCTGCTGTTTCGCGGCGGCGAACGCTATTCGCGGCGGCTGCTCGATGAGTCCGAGCGCATCCTGCGCGCCGACGGATATTTCTAT
>DATIYI010000108.1:0-12358 GCA_035517695.1 Streptosporangiaceae bacterium | reverse complement strand
GATGATGGACATCCTGGCCCGCGAGCTCGGCATGGACCCGGCCGAGCTGCGGATGAAGAACCTGCTGCGGCCCGAGCAGTTCCCCTACACCACCCCGTCCGGCTGGGAGTACGACTCCGGCGACTACCCGCGGGCGCTGGCGCTGGCGATGGACATCGCCGGGTATGACGAGCTGCGCCGTGAGCAGGCGGCGAAACGGGAGCGCGGCGAGTACATGGGGATCGGGGTCAGCTTCTTCACCGAGGGGGTGGGCGCGGGCCCGCGCGCGCAGATGGACATCCTCGGGCTCGGCATGGCCGACGGCGCCAGCCTGCGGGTCCACCCGACCGGCACGGCCGTGCTCGGGGTCTCCTGCCAGACCCAGGGGCAGGGCCACGAGACCACCTTCGCCCAGATCGTCGCGCACGAGCTCGGCATCTCCGCCGACGACGTCGAGGTCGTGCACGGCGACACCGACCGGACCCCGTTCGGCCTGGGCACCTATGGGTCCCGGTCCACGCCGGTCTCCGGTGCGGCCGCGGCCATGGTCGCCCGCAAGGTCAGGGAGCGCGCCCGGTTCGTCGCCGCGGCCATGCTCGAGGCCTCACCGGACGACCTGGAGTGGGCCGGCGGCAAGTGGCGGGTCCGCGGCGACCCGGACAAGGCCAAGGGCATTCCCGAGATCGCGATGGCCGCCCACTCCAGCCTCGAGCTGCCCGCCGGGATCGAGGGCCACCTGGACGCGGATGTCGTCTACAACCCGCCGAACCTCACCTTCCCGTTCGGCGCGTACATCTGCGTCACCGACGTGGACCCGGGCACCGGCCAGGTCACGGTGCGCCGGTTCATCGCCGTGGACGACTGCGGCGTCCAGATCAACCCGATGATCGTCGAGGGTCAGGTGCACGGGGGCCTCGCGGACGGAGTCGGCATGGCCCTGATGCAGGTCATCGCGTTCGACGCGCAGGGCAACTGCCTAGGCGGCTCGTTCATGGACTACCTGCTGCCGACGTCGGTGGAATGCCCGTCCTGGGAGCTGGGCGAGACCGTCACGCCGTCGCCGCACCACCCGATCGGCGCCAAGGGGATCGGTGAGTCGGCCACGGTCGGCTCCCCGCCGGCCATCGTGAACTCGGTGATGGACGCGCTGGCGCCGTTCGGGGTCCGGCACGCGGACATGCCCCTCACCCCGGCCAACGTGTGGTCGGCCATCCAGGGCCGCCACCTGCGCACGGACCTGGCATTCACGTGAGCCCGCCGCGTACGGGATGAGGCACGCACCGCCGTTGGGCATGAAATGGGCGGCGGGCGCGCGTCGCCGGGTCAAGCAGGCGGCGCCCGGCATGAATCAGGCACGCGGCCGGTTGCAGCATGATAGGCAGATGCAGCAATGTCAGCTGGTGGTCCAGGCATGAGTGATCTCACCGAGCAGGTCCCGGATGTGGGCTCGCTGCTCGGCGCGCTCGACGCTACCGGGTACCTGGCGGATGAGGCGCTCGGGACGGCGCTGTTCCTGGCCGCCCGGATGGGGCAGCCCATCCTGCTGGAAGGCGAGCCGGGCGTCGGCAAGACCGAAGCGGCCAAGGCGCTGGCCGAGGCGCTGGGGACCCCGCTGCTGCGGCTCCAGTGCTATGAGGGCCTGACCTCGTCGGAGGCGCTGTACGAGTGGAACTACCCGCGCCAGCTGCTGGCGATCCGGCTGGCGGAGGCGCGCGGCGAGACGCTGCGGGACTCCGACCTGTTCAGCGAGGAGTACCTGCTCGCCCGGCCGCTGCTGGCCGCGCTCGACCACCCCGGCCCGCTGCCGGCGGTGCTGCTGATCGACGAGGTGGACCGCGGCGACGACGAGTTCGAGGCTTTCCTGTTCGAGATGCTCGCCGAGGCCGCGGTGACCATCCCGGAGCTGGGGACCCGCCGGGCGCAGTTCCCCCCGGTCGTGGTGCTGACCTCCAACCGGACCAGGGACCTGCATGACGCGCTGAAACGGCGCTGCCTGTACCACTGGATCGACTACCCCGACGATGAACGGGTGGCCGCGATCATCAGGCGGCGGGTGCCCGCCACCGGTGAGGCGCTCGCGGGCCAGGTGGCCCGCGGGGTGGCCCGCCTGCGCGGCCTGGACCTCGCCAAGCCGCCCGGCGTGGCCGAGGCCATCAGCTGGGCTCAGGCCCTGCAGGTGCTGGGCACCGACGGCCTGGACAGCGGGTCGGCGGACCGGACCGCGGGGGCGGTGCTGAAGTACTCCGAAGACCTGCAGACCGCCCGTGCCGCCGGTTTCGGTGGACTGGCTGACGGTGATGAGTGACGACCTGGCCCTGACCGCCGCCCGGTTCGGTACGGCGCTGCGCGCCGCCGGGGTGCCGGCCGATCCCGGCCGGTGTGAGCGTTTCGCCCGTGCCGTCACCGTGGCCCGCCCCACCACCGGCCGCGCGCTCTACCTCTGCGCCCTTGCCACCCTGGTCTCCACCCAGGCGCAGATCGAGATCCTGGACGCGGTGTTTGGCGCGATGTTCGGTGGCGTCGGCGACGCGGCAGCGCCGCCGGGCCGTGATGGGCCGGGCCAGGGTGCCCAGCCTTCCGGCGGCTCGTCGCCGGGCGACATCCTGACCCAGGCGGCGCTCGCCGCCCGGACGCACTCCGCCCAGGAAGGCCCGCCCGGGCAGCCGGAGCACTCCGCGGACGGGCTGGTGCTGGCCGAGGGTGAGGACGAAGACGCCGGACCCGGCCCGGAGGAGGAGGCCCAGGCCACCCGGGCGGTCATCGCCAGCGCGACGGAACGGCTGGCGGGCAAGGACTTCGCCGAGCTCTCCCCGGCCGAGCTGCTGATGCTGTCCGGGCTCATGCGCAAGCTCACCCTGGCGGTTCCGATGCGCCGGTCGCGCCGCCCCCGGCCCACCGCGCACGGCGGGCGCACGGACCTGCGGGCCACGCTGCGCCATGCCAGGCGCACGGGCGGCCATCCGGTCAGGCTGGCGCGGCGGGCACCGCTGATGGAGCCGCGCCGGCTCGTCGTGCTGTGCGACATCTCCGGGTCGATGGAGCCCTACGCGCGGGCCATGCTGCAGCTGCTGTACTGCGCGGCGGGCGGGGCGGAGGCCGAGGTGTTCACCTTCGCCACCAGGCTCACCCGGATCACCGGCACCCTGGCCCATGCCCGGCCCTCCCTCGCGCTCCAGCAGGCGGGCCAGGCTGCGCCCGACTGGCTGGGCGGGACCAAGATCGGGGAGTCGATCAAGGAGTTCAACAACAGCTACGGCCGCCGTGGCATGGCACGCGGCGCGGTCGTCGTCATCATCTCCGACGGCTGGGACACCGGCGACCCGGAAGTGCTGGGCCGGGAGATGGAGCGGCTGTCACGGGTGGCACACCGGATCGTCTGGGTGAACCCGCGCACGCAGAGCCCCGAGTACCGCCCGCTGGCCGGCGGGATGGCGGCGGCCTGGCCCTACTGCGACGCGGTGGTGAGCGCCCACACCCTGCACGCGCTGGACGACCTCACCGCCGCCCTGGCGCACCCCGCGCGGCGCCGGGCCTCCTGACCGGAACCGCATGGGCGCCGGGTCTCCTGGCCGGAAATTCATTACCGGTTACGGCGGGGGCCGGGTTACTGTCTGCCGGGCAGCCAGCCAGCGCAAACAGGGAAGGGGGCCGGTATGGGTCACGTCGACGTGACGCACCTGAGCCATACCCTGCCCACTGGCAGGGTGCTGCTCGATGACGTGTCGTTCAGGGTTGGAGAAGGGGCGACCGCGGCCCTGGTCGGCCCGAACGGCGCGGGCAAGACCACCCTGATCCGGCTCATCGCCGGGGACCTGCCCCCGCAATCGGGCACGGTCGCCGTCAGCGGCGGCCTCGGCGTGATGAGGCAGTTCGTCGGGGGGATCCGGGGGGAGTCCGCTGCGGGCGTGCAGGCTGCCGGGGGTACCGGGAGCGCTGAGGGTGCTGGGGGCGTCGGGGGTACTGGGGGCGCCGGGGGTGCTGGCTCCCCGGGCGGCCTGGACGGCAGGGAGGCCGCAGCCCAGGGAACGGGCGCTGCCGCGGCTGACGGGCTCCCGGCGGCGGATCCCGCCGGGCCAGCGCCCGGCCAGCCCGACACCGGCCGCATCAGCGGCGACTCCCCCCTGCGCGACCTGCTGATCTCGGTCGCGCCGCCACGGGTGCAGGCCGCGGCCGCCCGGCTGGACGCCGCCGAGCTGGCGATGATGGAGCGCGACGACGAGCCCACCCAGATGCGGTACGCGGCGGCGCTGGCCGAATGGGGCGACGCGGGCGGCTACGACGCCGAGGTCAGCTGGGACACCTGCTGCATAGCCGCGCTCGGGATCAGCTACGAGCGCTGCCGCTGGCGCGAGGTCGGCACCCTGTCCGGGGGCGAGCAGAAACGGCTGGTGCTCGAGGCCCTGCTGCGCGGCCCGGCCGAGGTCCTGCTGCTCGACGAGCCCGACAACTACCTGGACGTGCCCGGCAAGAGCTGGCTGGAACAGCAGCTCGCGTCCACACCCAAGACGGTGCTGCTGGTCAGCCACGACCGGGAGCTGCTCGCCAACTGCGCCGAGCGCATCGTCACCGTCGAGGACGGCAGCGTATGGGTGCACGGGGGCGGGTTCGCGACCTACGCCCAGGCACGCCGGGACCGCATCGACCGGCTGGACGAGCTGCGCCGCCGGTGGGACGAGGAGCACGAGAAGCTCAAGCAGCTTGTCCGGATGTACCGGCTGAAGGCGTCCTACAACGACGCCATGGCGTCGCGGCTGCATGCCGCCGAGACGCGGCTGCGCAAGTTCGAGGAGGCCGGCCCGCCCGAGCTGCCGCCACGCGACCAGAACGTGCGGATGTGGCTGCGCGGCGGCAGGACCGGCAAGCGCGCGGTGATCTGCGAGAACCTGGAGCTGACCGGCCTCATGCGGCCCTTCAGCCTGGAGGTCTGGTACGACGAGCGGATCGCGGTGCTCGGCTCGAACGGTTCCGGCAAGTCGTTCTTCCTGCGCCTGCTGGCCGGGGACGACGTGCCGCACGAGGGCAGGGCCCGGCTGGGCGCCAGGGTCGTCCCGGGGCTGTTCGCGCAGACCCACGCCCGGCCCGACCTGGCCGGCCGCTGGCCGGAAGAGATCCTCATGACCGAGCACGCGATGCTGCGCAACGAGGCGATGGCAGCGCTTGCCCGGTACGAACTGCAGCACTGCGCGCGCCAGCCGTTCGGCACCCTGTCCGGGGGACAGCAGGCGCGGCTGCAGATCCTGCTGCTGGAGCTGGCCGGATCGACGCTGCTGCTGCTCGACGAGCCGACCGACAACCTCGACCTGGCCAGCGCGGAGGCACTGCAGGCGGGCCTGGAGTCGTTCCAGGGCACGGTGCTGGCGGTGACGCACGACCGCTGGTTCGCCCGGTCGTTCGACCGGTTCCTCGTCTTCGGCGCGGACGGGAACGTCTACGAGCCGGACGGCCCGGTGTGGGACGAGACCCGCGTTGCCCGGCCCCGGTGACAGACCCCTTGCTAGGCTTCATGGAGTTCACAGAGCCTGATACAGGCTCGCCCAGGCAAGGTAAAGGGTGCGCCCCGTGAAGAAGCTGCTACTGCTCGTCCTGGTCGGCCTCGGCGTCTTCGCCGTTTGGCGGAAGGTCCAGGCCGATCGCGCCGAACTCGACCTGTGGACGGAAGCCACGACGAGCGACGACTGACGCCGGAGCCATCGTTATTGGAGGGTTACGGGGTGGTCGGGTGAGCAGCACGCTCCCAGTCACGCTGGTTTGCTGCGGCTTGCTCGGTACCACGGCTGATGACCACGGCATGCTGGAGCGGGCGTTCGCTGAGGCATGCGCGACGCAGGGCATCGTCCCCGGCACCGCCGCCTACGCCCATTTCATGGTCGGCGTGCATCAGGCCCAGGGACAGTCCGCCGTGGACGTGTTCCGCGGCCTGTTCCCCGAGGGGGATGGCCGGGCGGAGGCGGCGGCGCTCTCGTTCGAGCGCTCGTTCCGCGCTGCCGTGGACCGCACCGGGATCTCGCCGGTGCCCGGCGCCGCGGAAGCGATCGGCCACCTGTCCGAGTCCGGCATGCGGGTCTGCCTGATCACCAGCCTGTCCCGCCGCCTGCTCGGCCTGGTGCTGGACACCCTCGGATGGTGGCGGCTGGTCGACCTGACGCTCTGCCCGGAGGATGTGCCCCGAGGCTGTCCCTGGCCCGACCTGATGCTCACCGCGATGCTGCGGCTGGGCGTCGAGGATGTGCGGGCAGCCGCGTTCGCGGGCAGCACCGCCAGCGAGATCCAGTGCGCCAGGCGGGCCGGGGCTGGCATCGTCACCGGAGTGCTCACCGGCGGGCACACTGGCGGGCACACCGGCGAACGGCTGCGCAGCGCTGGTGCCACGCACCTGATCGACGGGATAGCCCAGTTCCCAGCCCTGCTGCTCGGGAGCGGCACAGCCCAGTCGGCCGAGCCCGCGGCCGGTTCTCCAGGTGTGGCCTCGTCCGGCGCGTCCGCCATGCCCTCCGCTCCCGCCCCGTCCGCTCCGGCGTCCGCCGCGTCCACCGCCGCTCCTGGGCCGCAGGTACCCTTAGAGCGCCGTAACTCGGGGCTATAGCTCAGCTGGAAGAGCACCTGCTTTGCAAGCAGGGGGTCGGGGGTTCGAGTCCCCCTAGCTCCACCTAGGGAAACATCCTCTTCGAAGATCACCAACTGTCCGACTGTAGCCATTGTCTGTAGCAACGGATTAATCCTGGGCCTCGTCTTGGGCATCATCAAGTCAGGCCGATGCGGTCAGGGCTATGCGTGCGCACGCGCCAGGCGAGCTTCTCGAGGACACCAGCCTGCTGCGGCAGTGGAAGCGCTGGGAATCAGGCCAGACGATGCCCAGCGAGTTCTATCAGCCGATCATCGCCAAGACGTTTGGGACTGTCACCTTCGCCATGTTCCCGGTGGCACCCGAGCGCGACACCAACGCGGAGATCGCTGCAGCGAGCGGGATGGACACGCTGGAACTGGTCGCGCGGTTGCAGCGTTCGGGCCTGGACGACGCCACACTGAACGCGGTGCGGGTCATGGCCGACACCTTGTGCTCGGAGTATGCCTCCAGGCCAGCCGATGATCTGCTGACCGAGGGACGGGCCTGGCTGCGGCGGGTCACTCAGTACCAGGGGCAGCGGCTGACGCTGAAGCAGCACCGGGAGATTCTGGTCCAGGCCGGATGGATGGCACTGCTGATCGGGTGCGTGGAGTACGCACGGCCTGCACCCGGTCAGTCTGCCCGGTCCAGGCCGCCCCGGACTAGGGCAGCTGCCTGGTCAAGCTCGGCCCGGCCGGTGATGGCTGACCCACGCTCGATCCGGAACCCGTCGCCCGGTGTCCTCGGCAGCACGTGCAGGTGGATATGCATAACTTCCTGCCCGGCGACCTCGCCGTCGGGGACGAAGAGGTTGACTCCCTCGCACGGCAGACCTGAGCGTCGGATGGCTCCCGCCAGCCGCTGCCCCACGGCGAACATCGCCGCGCCTTGCCGCTCGTCCAGGTCGGCCAGGCGTGCGGCGTGGGCCCGTGGCACTACCAGCAGGTGGCCAGCGTTGATCGGGCGCAGGTCCATGAAGGCGATGATCCCGGCATCAAAGTAGACCACGCTGGCCGGTTCCCGGCCGTCCACGATCTGGCAGAAGACGCACGTCGCTCGCGGTGATTCGTCAGCAGGCACGGCTCTCATTATCCGTCATTATCGGCACAGCGGGCCGATCGCCCAGATGCGATCATCCCACCAGGCGAGCGCCGGGTCCGGCCTGCCACACCATGGTCCCGCTTGCATGATGCCCGGCCACCCGTCGCCCGCCCGCGCAGGCAGCTGGCGTGCCATCCCGGCAACCAGCACGGCAGCGGATGCCTCGCCTGGCAGCTGGACCGTCTGGGCGGCTGCCGCGGCCATCGCACTGGCGGCTATCTCAGCCACCTTCCGGGACGGCGCCCCGTTCTCGATCAGGAACCTGCTCAGCTCGCCGGGGTTGGCCTCGCGGATGGCCTCGGGGGTCTGGGTAGCCACTGACCAGGATCAGCGCGTTGCGGGTGGAGTAGTCGAAGGCCCGCTCCAGGGCTGGGAACACCGGGGTGAGCAGGTCACGCAGCCGGTTGCCCCGCGGACTCAGTCAGCCATCAGGTCGGCGCGGTGGGCAGTGAGCCGGGTCACCTCGGCGGTCAGCTCCTCGCCCGGGGTGACGATGGCCAGGTCCGGGCACATCCGGGCGGTCCCGCCGACCAGCCGGGCGTCCTTAGCATCGGTCTTACCCTCGCCACGGAACATGCCCGCCATCCGGTTCACCATCGGCCCGGGCACGTATGCGACCTGCTGACCCGCAGCGATCAGCGAGGCCAGCAAGAGCGCCGCCACCGAGCCGGTCAGGTCCGTCGCCCAGCGCACTGGCTACTGCGCCAGCAGTGGGCAGATCCGCGGCGGCGCGAGCACATCCTGTTCGCCGCACGCTCGGTCGAGACCCAGCCCTCGCTCATCGGCTTCAGCGGTCACCTCATCGCCGCCACAACCAAACCGTAGGAGAGCCGCTAAGCGGTCAAATGAGGATGGTTGCCGGGCGGCGTGATCGCCTACTCGTACGTAGCCCACGCCCACCAGCATCACGTTCACATCAGCAAGACCAGCTGACAGAAGGCGACCACTCAAACCCGGGCGGTGGATTCGGCTTTAAGGCTGCCCAATCGACCTGGCACCTCCGCAACAGCGCCAAGTCAAGATCTTGTAATGCTGCCGTGGCTCCACGCCAAGGCGGAAGAGGTGAGGGAGTATAACAATGGCTAGGCGGCGGCAGGGGAGGGACGATGGCCGACGCGGGAAACAGCCTGGTCGCCCGGGTGAAGCGCGCAGTGGCACCGGGATCAACGCGTGTCCTGACGGATACCCGTCCCCGACGTGGGGACAGGAGCGGCGTCGACGAACCCCGCAGATGGCGGGCGCGGCCGCTGATCTGGATAGCGACCTCCCTCACCCTCCTCGCGGCGCTCGTCTTTCTCATTTGGCTCGCCTGGTCCTTTTACGTGCTCTTCCTGGGGCACCCGTCGGCTTTCGGCTTCGACCCCGACCGCAGATGCGCGCGGCTCGGCTTCTCCTGCGGGGCTCTTTCCAGCATTGCGACGTCAGTCCTGCTGCTCGCGAGCGCGTCAGCCTTCTTGCTGTGGCGGCTGTATAGATTGGTGGGGCGCTACCAGGCCAAGGCGCGAGAAGAATCCCGCGAGCTGGTACCCACGGCCGGGACCATCCTCGAGGATGTCGTGGGCCGCGATGAACTGTGCAAGGTGCTGATGGTCGACCTGCACGACCGCCGGGCCCGCCCGCACATCCTTGTCGGCGGCGTGGGCACCGGAAAGACCGCGGTGCTTGTCAGGCTGACAGAATTCCTGGCGGACAAGGGCGCGGTCCCGGTACCGATCCGGCTTCGGGACGCCGGTAACGAGTTGGACTTCGAGGATCTCGCCCAGGAGCGCTTCCTGGACGAGATGAATCAGTACGTACTCAACTCGGCCGAAGGCGAGACCATCTGGCGGCGGCTGCGCAAGGACGGGAAGATCGTCGTGCTTGCGGACGGTCTGGAGGAGGCCCTGGTCGAGACCCGCGAGCGAGACAACATCATCCGCGCCGCCATCCGGAATGCGCACGCCGAGCACCTGCCGCTGATCATCGCGTCCCGCCCGCATGATCCCCTCCGGGCCACGGAGGCGACGATCCTCGTCCTGGAGCCGCTGAGCTATGAGGCGGCACTGGCGTACATCGGTAGTGGCGGAACCCGCGAGAACGACCGCAGGCTTGCCTGGATCGTGGAGACCGCCGACGTAGTGGAAGCGCCGCTCTACTTGCAGATCACCCGTGAGCTGCAGGAGAAGGCCTTGCTGGAGCCGTCATCTGCGGGACAGCACGGCGTGGTTGACACTCGTGGTGCCGACCGGTCCACACTGCGGCTGGGATTGCTCCAGACCTGGGAGAGGGCGCTTACCCGCGGCCACCTCTACGAAGACGTCCCACTGAACCGGGCCGAGCGGCAGGCGGCGGTCGAGCACATGTCGGCACTCGCGTGCGTCGGCCTCTCGCAGGATCTGCTTGACGTCGGACTGGACGACCGCGTCGGCGATGAGATTTCCGCGGAGGTGGAGCGGAGACTCGCGAAGATCGACGAGCAGGCGGGGCGGGCAACCGGAGTCGGTACGGTCAACGTGCGGCTGGCTGCGGCCTGGGCCGCCGGGCTGGAGCTGGTCGAACTGCGCGGAGACAGCGTCCGGTTCCCTCACAGCCTCATGCAGGCATACCTCGGATCACGGCTGCTGGACGCCGCCCTTAAGGACCCCGATTACCGCAAACAGGCTCTGCACCATCCGCGCCCTGGCCGGGAGTTCCTCATCGCGCTCGTCATGCATTCGCGGGAAGCCAGACAAGCCAGCGCCGCGCGGCCAGATCCGGGCCACCGGCGCCGCACGGGCCAACTGGGGGGCCGTCGACTTAACCTGTCCAGCGCGCAGAACGGGTCTGCCGCACTTGAGTTTCTCACCCAGGCCGCTGCCGGGCGCGACGACAACAAGGTCTTGGACATGTACGCGGCCGCGCTCGAGATCGACTGCGTCGCTGACAACCCCGGGCATGTCACCATCGCTAAGCAGATCGCGGCGAAGTGGCCCCAGATTCACGCACACGACCCCAGAACTCTCGAGGAGGGCAAGCTCGGCCTGGTCCACCGCTTCGGGGAGGCAGCGCGCACTATCGATGCTCGGCGGCGTCAGACACACAGCTGCACAGCCAAGCCGGCCTACCGGCAGCTCTACAGGATCGCCTGCCAGGAGCGCTCCTACTCGGTCCAACTGGCGGCCGCGCAGGAGATCGGCGCTGGAGGTGACGCCGCATACAAGGCACTGTTGCAGGTGCTCACCGCGCCGTGCCAGATCTGTGAAGGCGAGCGGGCCCGGGGGCATGCGAACAAGGCCAGCGGGCATCCGTCCGGGCCCGCGGGCGACAATGAGAGCTGGCGGGCATGGATCATGAGTGCCTGGCTGGCGCCGATGCTGGCCGCCCCGGTCGACGCGACAGCTAGCGGGCCTGAGCACCGAGACCTCGAGGGGAAGGCGCGGGCAGATCTCGCCCAGTGGCTGCGGCACGTCGGGTACGACGCGCGACGGTCCGGAGAAGAGGACCTGCCCATCTCGCTTGAGATTGCACTCGCCCAGGGATTCAAGTACGCCGCCAACCGCCGCTCCCCACATGCCGATGACGGCCGGGAAGCGCGCATGTACCTCGCCGAGCAGTCACTGGAGATGCTCAAGGGTGTCCGCTACTGGTTCTCTCAGCTGACCCTCATCCAGGCGCTGTGCCTGCTGAACATGTCCGATGGCCCGAGACAAACCAGCGACAAATATGGCGCCAAACCGGAGGCGATCGTGCAGCACTGGCTCGACGTCGCGGGCCGCGAACGGGTCGGCCATGGCCGGCGAGCTGGCGTGCCCGCCGAGCCGCATCCCTTTGTCCGCGAGGCATCCCAGCTCGCAGTCCTGGCGTTGAAGACTGGCTATCCCCAGCGATACTGCTGGATCGACGAGAGCGGCGTTGTTGCTCAAGTGGGCTCCCGCAATGCGGGCGCAAGCATGGGGCAGCGCAGCCGTCGGCTCTGGATCCCGCCGTCCGCCGGCTGGACCGCGCTCAATGGGCGTGCCCAGCGGCTTGTCGCCGACGTTCTGCTGCTTCTCAACCTCGCCGAGCGGGGCGACCAGCCACGCGACCGCGAGCGGCGCCTCAAGCGCGCGAATCGCCCCGACCTGCCGCCATGCATCACCCGCTCCCGGGCTTCCCTCAACCCAGGGCGGACCGTCGGAACGGCTACTTCGTCGGCGCCGGGAACCACCTGTGTGGACGGTTGCGCCTTCGAACTCTGCCCCTATCCGCCCAAGGGCCTGCAGCCCAGGGTGGAGATGTCTGAGGCGTTCTGCCGCCGCCAGCAGACCCTCCTGACCAGGCGTGCCCCGGGCCCTCGCACGGCCCCCTGGCAGCAGATGCCACCAGCGCAGCTCACCAAATTCTGGGCAGAAATGGCCAATCGCGCGCGCGACTCGCGTCCACGGGCCGCCGGGGGCGACCGGGATCGCAGTCGGTGACGGCTCCCCGAATAAGGTAAACCGCGATGGCCGCATCACTGGGCTCAAGAACGCGCGTCGTGTTTAACATCGCAAATGAACCTTTCTCGTCCTCCGACCTCGTGGGTGCCCGTGGCGCGCTGGCCTCTGGCGGCCTGCCGGACCTGGCGGACGAGGAGGTGATGCGCGGGGCATGGCGGCGGCAGTAGCCCGCTATCTCGCGGACACCAGCGTGCTGGCGCGGGTGCGGCACCACCCGGTGGCTGCCGTGCTGGGACCG
>DATIYI010000107.1:0-9473 GCA_035517695.1 Streptosporangiaceae bacterium | reverse complement strand
GGCCGCGCCCAGCACCGCGCTCGGCATGACGTGCCGAATGGTCTTCATGTACATTCCCCCGATGGCACTTATGTGCCGTTGTGTAATTGCAAAGCGGGCAAACCGCATATGGCGATCCCACTTCGCGCCCCCGATTGTTAGCGATACCCAGCTCGGAGCAAAGGAACGGTCAAAATGCCATCCGAGATTCTTCTTTTTTCCATTCTCTTCGCGGTGGGAAGTCGCTGCCTGCCATTGGTCTGCCACCCGGCACCCGGGGTTCAGGCGGGGTTCAGGTGCCAATTTTGCGGCCCGCCGCGACGTGGGCGGCGGCCCAGCGGCGGCCCTGACACGCGCGCAGGTCCACAGACATGGCAGGATCGGCAGCATGCTGCGCTGGCTGACCGCGGGGGAATCGCATGGCCCTGCCCTTGTCGCGATCCTGGAGGGCCTCCCCGCCGGCGTGCTGACCAGCACAAGCGACATCGCCTCCGCATTAATGCGGAGGCGGGCGGGTTACGGGCGCGGCGCGCGGATGAAGTTCGAGCAGGACGAGGTCGAGATCATCGGCGGGGTGCGGCACGGCCGCACCCTCGGCAGCCCGGTCGCGATCAAGATCGCCAACACCGAATGGCCCAAATGGCAGCTGGTGATGTCCGCTGATCCGGTCGATCCTGGCGCGCTGGCCGATCAGGCCAGGAATGCACCGCTTACGCGGCCGCGCCCGGGCCACGCCGACCTGGCCGGCATGCAAAAGTATGGGGAAACGGACGCGCGCGCGATTCTGGAGCGGGCGAGCGCAAGGGAAACCGCGGCGCGGGTCGCGCTCGGCGAGGTGGCACGCGCGTTTCTCCGCCAGGCGTCGGGGATAGAGATAGTGAGCCATGTCGTGGCGCTCGGCACAGTGCGGGTGCCCGATGGCCTCGTCCCGCGGCCTGCGGACCTGGCGCGGGTGGACGCCGACCCGGTCCGCTGCGCCGATCCACATGCGAGCGCTGCGATGGTCGCCGAGATCGATGTGGCCCGCAAGGAGGGCGACACGCTCGGCGGCGTGGTCGAGGTCGTCGGCTATGGCCTGCCAGCGGGCCTCGGCAGCCACGTGCACTGGGATAGGCGGCTAGATGCGCGGCTGGCCGCAGCGCTGATGGGCATCCAGGCGATCAAGGGCGTCGAGATAGGGGACGGTTTCGAGACCGCACGTCGCCGTGGATCGCTCGCCCACGACGAGATCGAGCTGACAGGAACCGGCAACACGCCAGCGGACGGGCTCCGGCGGCGAACCAACCGGGCCGGCGGTATCGAAGGCGGCATCAGCACTGGCGAGATGCTTAGGGTACGTGCCGCGATGAAGCCGATCTCGACCGTGCCGCGGGCTCTTGACACGGTCGACGTGCACACCGGTGAACCGGCTAAGGCCATCAACCAGCGCAGCGACACCACGGCTGTGCCGGCCGCGGGGGTGGTCGCGGAATCGATGGTCGCGCTGGTACTGGCCGACGCCACCGTGGAGAAGTTCGGCGGTGACTCGGTCGAGGAGACCGCGCGTAACCTTCGCGGGTACCTGACCTCGCTATCTCAGCTGTCGACGGGGTGGCCGACGTGAAGGTATGCGCAGCTGGGAATGCGAAGGCAGCCAATCTTGATCGCGGGACGGAGCAGTCGTGAGCGGGGCAGCCGAGAGCGGGGCGGCCAGCGGCGGGGCGGCCAGCGGCAGGGCAGCCAGCGGCCGGGTTGCCAGCGGCGGGGCAGCCAAGGCTGGGCCAGCCAAGAACGACGGACCGATGGCGGTGCTGATCGGCCCGCCGGGTTCGGGTAAGTCCACCGTGGGCTCGGTCCTTGCCGGTCTGCTCGGCGTCGCGTTTCGTGACACGGACGACGATGTGGAAAAGGCGGCCGGCAAGCCCGTCGCCGACATATTCGTGCAGGACGGAGAGCCCGCTTTCCGCACCCTCGAGCGGCAGGCCGTGGCGGCCGCGGTACACGAGCACCGCGGCGTGCTCGCACTCGGCGGTGGCGCGGTGCTCGACCCGCAGGCCCAGCGCCTGCTCGGCGGCCAGGCCGTGGTCTACCTGGAGACCGGCCTGGCCGCGCTAGCTCATCGCAACGGGCTTGACCGGCCGAGGCCGCTGCTGATCGGCAACCCGCGCGCGCAACTCAAGGCGCTGCTCGCGGAGCGACTGCCGGTCTACCAGAGCCTTGCCACCTGGACCGTGCCGACCGATGACTACGCGCCTGAGGAAATCGCGGACGAAATCGCAGCGAAGATCGCCGCTGCGTCCGCGGCGCACGGATCGAACGGGCCGCGCGGGTGACCACGCGAATCGAGGTCGACGGCGCTGCGGTGTACACCGTCGTCATCGGCGCTGGCGTGCTGAGCGACCTGCCTGGCCTGGTGGGACCTGGTGCCCGGTCGGTCGCGCTGATACACGCGGCAGGCCTCGGTGAGGTCGCGAGGCCCGTGCATTCGGCCCTGGAAGCGGCCGGCTTTCGCGTCTACCCGCAGCCGGTAGCCGACGGCGAGGCCGCGAAGGACATCAATGTGGCGTCCGCGGTATGGTCAGGGCTGGCGCGCGACGGCATAACCCGCACCGACGCCATCGTCGCGGTCGGCGGGGGAGCGGTCACCGACCTCGCGGGTTTCGTCGCAGCCACCTGGCTGCGCGGCGTCAGGCTCGTGTTGCTCCCCACTACGCTGCTCGCCATGGTTGACGCCGCCATCGGCGGCAAAACGGCGGTGAACATCGCGGCGGGCAAGAACCTGGTCGGCGCGTTCCACCCCCCCGCGGGGGTCCTTTGCGACCTGACCACGCTGGTGTCGCTGCCCTGCGCGGAGTATGTGAGCGGCCTCGCCGAGATCATCAAGGCGGGGTTCATCGCGGATCCGGCCATCCTGGATTTGATCGAGGGTGACCCACAGGGTGCCCGTTCACCCGATGGGCCGCATACACGGCAACTAGTGGAAAGAGCGGTGCGGATGAAGGCGCGGGTGGTCTCGGCTGATCTTCGTGAGGCCGGCCTGCGCGAGATCCTCAACTACGGGCACACGCTCGGCCACGCGATCGAGCACGCCGAGGACTATCGATTCAGGCACGGTGACGCGGTCGCCATCGGCATGGTCTACGCGGCGGCGCTTGGCCGGATGACCGGCCGGCTCGACACCAGCACCGCCGCGCGGCACGCTTCCGTGCTCGCCGCGGTCGGGCTGCCGACGGCCTACCGTCGCGGAGCATGGCCGCAGTTGCGCGCGGCCATGGCCGTGGACAAGAAGGTGCGCGGCGCAAGGCTGAGGCTGGTGGTGCTCGACGGCCTCGCCAAGCCGGGGATACTCGACGACCCGCCCGAAGAACTCCTCGCCGCCGCCTATGCGGAGGTTAGTGCGTCTTGAGACAGGTGCTCGTGCTGAATGGGCCCAATCTCGGCAGGCTCGGATCTCGTGAGCCCGAGGTGTACGGTACGGCGTCGCTCAGCGACCTCGCCGAGTTGTGCCGCGCTAGCGGCCGCGCTCTCGGCCTGGACGTCGAACTGCGCCAGACCGACGACGAGGCCGAGCTTGTACACTGGGTACATGAGGCCGCCGACGCGCGGCTGCCCGTGGTGCTCAACCCCGCGGCGTTTACGCATTACTCTTACGCGCTGCGGGACGCCCTGGCACAGCGTACCGCCCCTCTCATCGAGGTACATATCTCCAACCCCGCCGCCCGGGCGGCCTTCCGGCAGAAATCGGTGGTGGCCGGCGTGGCCGACGGCACGATCGCCGGATTCGGGCTGAAGTCCTATCAGCTTGCGCTCCAGGCGATCGCGGACATGGGAGACAGCGCGCGATAGCGGGCGTAAGTGGCGGTAAGCCCCGCGATCCTGGGTGTCCGCTCCTCTGCCCACGTCCGGCGCCCGCTACTGTGCAGTAGTAAGCCGAGCGACATTCGGCCCTGCGGGGCACGTGAAAGGTAGGGCGCATGCGAATCGGGATGCCCCTGGGCTATGCGGGCGGTTTCGCCGAGACCGCCGAGCAACTCGCCGACTTCGAGAAGGCGGGCCTGGAGATCGTCTTCGTGCCCGAGGCATACAGCTTCGATGCGGTGAGCCAGCTCGGCTACCTCGCGGCCAAGACCGAGCACCTGCAGCTCGCCTCGGGGATCCTGCAGCTGTATTCGAGGACGCCCACCCTTACCGCGATGACGGCGGCCGGCCTGGACTACGTGTCAGGCGGCAGGTTCGTGCTTGGCATCGGCGCCTCAGGACCGCAGGTGATCGAGGGCTGGCACGGCGTGCGTTACGACGCGCCGCTCGGGCGTACCAAGGAGATCATCGAGATCTGCCGCAAGGTATGGCGCCGCGAGCGGCTTACCCACCAGGGGCGTTACTACACGATCCCGTTGCCGCCTGACGCAGGAACCGGGCTCGGCAAGCCGCTGAAGCTGATCAACCACCCCGTGCGCGAGCGCATCCCTATCGTTGTAGCCGCGATCGGGCCGAAGAACGTGGCCATGACCGCTGAACTCGCAGAAGGCTGGGAACCGATCTTCTTCCTGCCGGAGCAGGCGTCCGCCGTATGGGGGGAGGCGCTTGCGGCGGGTCAGGCCAAGCGGGACGCCGGGCTCGGGCCGCTCGACGTCATCGCGCAGGCGCCACTGGCGATCGGCGACGACACCGAGGGTGTGCTCGATTTCTTCCGCCCGATGCTGGCCCTGTACATCGGCGGCATGGGCGCGCGTGGCCGCAACTTCTACAACGACCTCGCCTGCAGGTATGGCTACGAGGCGCAGGCCAAGCGGATTCAGGACCTGTACCTGGACGGCAAGAAGGACGAAGCCGCGGCTGCCGTGCCTGGTGACCTGCTCGCGGGTACCTCGCTGGTGGGGCCGGAGTCTTACCTGCGAGAGCGGCTCGCCGCGCTGAAACAAGCCGGCGTCACCACCCTGAACGTCACCCCGATCGCGTCAAGCCACGCCGAGCAGGTGCGCCTGATCGAGCGGATCCGCGACCTGGCCACCTGACGTGCGGCCCATCTCGGCGCCCGCGCGAACCGGCGCGCCTGGCTGCTCGTTGCGTACAGTCAGGGCATGCCGGACGCCCACGCCGCGCGCAGAAAGCTCCTCGCGGCCAAGATCGCTGAATCAGGTGCGGAAGCCGCCCTCATCACCGATCTGGTCAATGTCGGTTACCTCACCGGACTCGCAAGTTCCAACGCGGCCCTGCTCGTGACCGCAGCTGGTGACCGGCCTGCGACGCTAGCGACGGACAGCAGGTACGCGCCAGCGGCCGAGCGTGACTGCCCCGAGGTGGACCTCCTCACCACCAGGAACGTCGCTGCCGGTTTGGCCGCACACGCGGCTTCCCTCCGATTGCGCCGGGTGCTCTTCGAGGCGCACGCGATGACCGTGGAGCAGCACGCGGCGCTGGCCTCGGGCAGGCCGGAAATCGGGCTCGCACCCCTCGGCCGCGCGGTGGAAGGCCTGCGCGTGGTGAAAGACGAGGAAGAGATCACCGTGATCGCTGTCGCCTGCGGGATCACCTGCCGGGCGCTCGACGAGACGCTGCCGTCAATCCGCCCCGGCAGCACAGAAAGGCAGCTCGCCATCGCGCTCGAAAGGCGCATGGTGGAGCTGGGCGCAGACAAGCCTGGCTTCGCCACGATCGTCGCCAGCGGGCCAAACGGCGCCATCCCGCATCACGTGCCCACCAGTCGGCCCGTCCAGCTCGGCGACCTGATCACCATGGATCTCGGTGCGTGCTATCGCGGCTACCACGCGGACATGACGCGAACCGTCGCGGTCGGCGAGCCCGCGGGCTGGCAGCGGGACGTCTACTCGCTCGTGGCCGCGGCGCAGCAGGCCGGTGTGGACGCCGTGCAACCAGGCGCACCCGTTGCGCAGGTGGACGCGGCAGCCCGCGATCTCATCGCGGCGGCCGGCCACGGCGAGCATTTCGGCCACGGGCTCGGCCACGGCATCGGCCTGGAGATCCACGAGGCGCCGCTGCTGCACCACGAAGGGACCGGTACACTCGGGGACCGGGTTCCCATCACCGTTGAGCCAGGAATCTACCTGCCAGGCAAGGGCGGTGTCCGGATCGAGGACACCCTGGTGGTGCGCTCACGGGGACCGGCAGAACTCCTCACGACGACCACCAAGGAGCTGCTCGTCTTGTGACGGGCGGCTCCGCTTGCGGGAGACAGACGTGGCCACCACGAACGACCTGAAGAACGGCATGACCCTGAACCTCGACGGGCAGCTCTGGAACATCGTCGATTTCCAGCACGTCAAGCCGGGCAAGGGCGGCGCATTCGTGCGAACGAGGCTGAAGAATGTGCTGTCAGGCAAGGTGGTAGACAGGACGTTCAACGCCGGGGTGAAGGTCGACGTCGCCAATGTCGACAAGCGCGAGATGCAGTACCTCTACCGTGAGGGCGGCGATTTCGTCTTCATGGACACCCAGGATTACGACCAGCCGCATATCCCCGCCGACGTCGTCGGCAACGCCGCCGATTACCTGCTCGAGGAGCAGACGGCCACGATCGCGTTCAACGAGGGTATGCCGCTGTACGTCGAGCTTCCGGCCGCGGTCGAACTGACCGTCAGCCAGACTGATCCCGGGGTTCAGGGCGACAGGTCCACGGGCGGCACCAAGCCCGCCACACTGGAGACCGGCGTCCAGGTCCAGGTGCCGCTTTTCATCACGACGGGCGAAAAAATCAAGGTCGACACGCGCAATGGCGGCTACCTCGGGCGCGCATGACACGTGCCGCGCAGCCGTTATGACTTAGTGCCTCGGCGGGACGACCCGCCGGGATCGCCCAGCCGACAGAAGCGGCCTGACCGCGGCTGGCTTGTGAATCGGCCGGTTTTTATCAGAATGGGCCTTTGAAAGGTGGCGGTCAGCGGTGGCTGCGCGAAGCAAGGCCCGTAAGCGCGCGCTCGACGTGCTGTTCGAGGCGGAACTGCGTGGGGCGCCCGTGGCCGATGTGTTGGCCGAGCGGACGGCGCAGGCTAGCCCGCCCGTTCCGGAGTACGCGGCGGAACTGGTACGCGGAGTGCAGGCGCATCGCGACAGCATCGACGGGCTGCTGTCCAGCCATTCGGCGGGCTGGCCGCTCGACCGGATGCCGGCGGTCGACAGGAACATCCTGCGGATCGGCGTGTTCGAGCTGCTGTATGCCGACTCCGTGCCGGACGGCGTCGCGATCAGCGAGGCCGTGCTCCTCGCCGGGGACCTTTCCACCGACGAGTCGCCCGCCTTCGTCAACGGACTGCTCGCCCGCGTGCTCGGGCTGAAACGGGAGGCCGCAGCGGAACAGCCGCCTCAGTAGCCGAGCGCACATCCGTCGGCGCGTGGCTCGGTACCCGCGACGTAACCGCCACCCGTCAGCCGCCAGATCGCCTGCCCGCAGCCGACAAGATCGACTGCGTGGTCCGTCGTGATCTCGTGGCCGCGCTCTGCGAGGGCGGCGCGGATCGCCGAAGGCACCCGCGGCTCCATATGCACGCGGCGCTCCTGCGCCCAGTACCAGCGGGGCGCGTCGAGCGCGGCCTGCGGGTCCATGCCGTAGTCGACCGTGTTACTGATCAGTTGCAGATGTCCCTGCGGCTGCATGTGCCCCCCCATGATCCCGAACGGCCCTATGGGCAGGCCGTCGCGCGTTAGGAAGCCCGGAATGATTGTGTGGTATGGGCGCTTGCCTGGTGCGAGGCAGTTGGGATGCGCGTCGTCGAGCGAGAAACCCGCGCCACGGCACTGCAGCGACACGCCCGTCCCAGGCGCGACGATATGTGCGCCGAATCCCAGGTAGTTCGACTGGATAAGGCTCACCATGCCGCCATCGGCGTCGGCGGAGCACAGGTAGACAGTGCCACCGCGGTGCGGCTCGCCTGGATGCGGCACAAGCGCCCGCGCACCGATGAGCGCCCGTCGCTGCCGCGCATACTCGGGGGCGAGCAAGCCCGCGACAGGTACCGTGGCGCGCTCCGGGTCGGCGATATACCTGTGCGCGTCGCAGAGCGCGAGCTTGGTGGCCTCGATCTGCAGGTGGTACCTCTCGCCTGATTGGTAGGAGGGCATGTCAAACCCGCCGAGGATGTTCAGCGCGAGCAGCGCGGCGAGGCCCTGGCCGTTTGGCGGAAGCTCCCACACGTCGTAGCCGCGGTAGGCCGCCGCGATGGGCTGCACCCACGTGCTGGTGTGCCCCGCAAGATCGGCTTCGGTCATGTACCCGCCCGTGCGCTGAGCGAAGGTGGCGATCCGCGCGGCGGTTTTGCCCGTGTAGATGTCAGCTGCGCCGGTGGCGGCGATGCGGCGCAGCGTGTCCGCGAGAGCTGGGCTGTGCCAGCGCTGCCCGGCCGCGGGTGCCCGCCCGCCGGGCGCGAACATCGGCAGGAAACCCTCGAACTCCGGGCCGCTCAGGTGTCCGGACTCGGCGATCGCTTCCTGCCAGTGGTGGGCGGCGGTCGGCGACACCGGGTAACCGCGTTCCGCGTACTCGATCGCGTCACGGAAAAGATCCTCGAACGGCAGCCGGCCGAACCGTTCGTGCAGATCCTGCCAGGCTCTCGGCGCGCCGGGCACGGTCACAGGCAGCCAGCCCCGCAGCGGCACGGTCAGCTTCCCGCCCCGCCTGACCTCGGCCGCAGTGAGCGCGACGGGAGTGCGCCCCGACCCATTGAGCCCGTGCAGCCGCGTGCCGTCCCAGACAAGGGCGAACAGGTCGCTGCCTACGTGGTTGGAGGCAGGCTGCACAACGGTGAGCGTGATGGCGGTGGCGATGGCAGCGTCCACCGCATTACCGCCGCTGCGCAGCGCAGCGAGGCCCGCCGCGGCCGCGAGCGGCTGGCTGGTCGCCACAGCGCCGCGTGGGGCGTACAAAGGCTTGCGGTCAAGTTTCGGGAAGGCCATGGCTTCATCCTGCAGTGCGCGTGACGGCAGCGCGGCGGTCCGGCGGGCGGCGCGCCGTAGCCGTCGCCATGCCAACAGTCACCAACGGTTGACGGCCACGGTGACGGCAACTGCACGGTAGCGGCAACTGCACAGTCGCGGCGACGTCGATCGCCGCGTTTCACCGCCATCCGCGCAGGCCGTGACCCGGGACGGTGACAGAACGCCGACTACGAAGATTCGCCGCGCAGATGGCACCAGGTAGCACCCGGTGCTACTATAGCTTTCGTGGATGCTCACCCCGAGATTACCCAGCGCGACTTGCGGACCAGATCACGGGAAATCATGGATGCCGTCGAACACGGGCAGTCCTTCACCGTCACCCGGGACGGCCACCGGATCGCAGAGCTGATCCCGCTGCGACAGCGCCGCCGGTTCGTCCCCAGACAGGAGTTCGCCGCCATGTCGCGCAATGCCCCTGGCGTTGATCTGGGGGCATTCCGGGCTGATCAGGACGCCGCACTGGACCATCAGGCCGGCGGTGTATATGAGCGATGAGCAGCTCCAGCAGGGCATGCTCGACACAGACATCTTGATCTTGCGGAAATGGATAGTCCCCACCGAGTTGC
>DATIYI010000106.1:0-17887 GCA_035517695.1 Streptosporangiaceae bacterium | reverse complement strand
GGAGCAGGTTTCCGGGCTGGAGGATGAGTACCTGCTGTCGGCGGGGCTGCCCAGGCTCATCTATGTGAAGTCGCCGGCGCCGGAGCGTGAGTCGCGGCTGGCGGAATTGCTGACCCGGATCAGGGATGACGGTGACGTGTCCTACCAGCACTTCTCCGCTGCCGCCGAGCTGCAGCGCCTGGTCGAGAACGACCTGGCCGTGCTGCTGAGCGAGCGGTTCGAGATGGCGTCATCGAGCGACGGCGCCGTGGGCGAGGCGTCGCTGGCAGGGGCGGTGCCGGTGCCGGCGACGCAGCTTGTGGGCCGCGACGATGACGCCGCGGCGGTGGGCAACCTGGTGCGTGCCGAGGGTGTGCGCCTGGTGACCCTTACTGGCCCGGGCGGGGTCGGGAAAAGCAGGCTCGCGGTGGAGGTCGCGCAGCGGCTGGGTCCGGGTTTTGAGGACGGGGTGCGGTTCGTTGAGCTCAGCTCGGTCCGGGCGGCCGAGCTGGTCACGGCGGCGATCGCCGCCGCGCTGGGATTGAACACCTCGGGCGGCAGGTTGATCACCGACCTGAAGTCGTACCTGCGCGCCCGGCGGCTGATGCTGCTGCTGGACAACTTCGAGCAGGTGATAGGGGCGGCTCCGCTGGTGGCTGAGCTGCTGGGCGCCGCTCCCGGCGTGGTGGCGCTGGTGACCAGCCGGATGGTGTTGCGGCTCAGCGGTGAACACGAGTTCCCGGTGCCGACGCTCCCGGTGCCCCCGATCGGGGCCGACGGGGACGCCGCGGAGGTGCAGGGGAGCGCCTCGGTGCGGCTGTTCGTGCGGCGGGCGCAAGCCGCGTCCGCGGGTTTTGAGCTGACCAGCGGGAACGCCGGGGCGGTCGCCGAGATCTGCCGGCGGTTGGACGGGCTGCCGCTGGCCATCGAGCTGGCCGCCGCCAGGGTCAGGCTGCTGCCACCGCAGGCTCTGCTGGCCCGGCTTGACGACAGGATGAGGCTGCTGACGGGCGGAGCGCGCGACCTGCCCGAGCGGCAGCGGACACTGCGGAACACCCTGGACTGGAGCTTCGATCTGCTGTCGGCCGGCGAGCAGGCGCTGTTCGCCCGCCTAGGGGTGTTTGCAGGAACCTTCGACCTGCCCGCCGCGGAGGCCGTCTGCGCCGCCGCCGCTGACCCCGCGGACCCGGGCCGGGCCGGGCACGTCATGGACACGCTGGGCTCGCTGGTGGACAGCAGCCTGGTGCGGCCGCAGACCCGCAACGGCGAGCCGCGCTTCGGACTGCTGCAGACCATCCGGGAGTACGCGCTGGAGCGCCTGCGCGACGGCGCTGACTGGCGGGAGGCGCACGACTGGCACGCGGCCTACTTCCGGGCGCTCGCCGAGCCGGCTCCAGCCGAGCTGCAAGGTCCCGGACAGCTGGCGTGGCTGGACCGGCTCGAGACCGAGCACGGCAACCTCGGCGCCGCGATGTCCTGGCTGGTGGAACAGGACCAGCTCGAGCCGGCGATACAGCTGTCCTGGGCGACATGGAGGTTCTGGTGGCTGCGCGGCCACGCCGAGGAACTCGCCTCCTACGTGGACATCCTGGCCAAGACCGAGCACCTGCCGCCGCGGCAGCGTGCCCTGGCGCTGAGCGGCACCGGCTTCGGCCTCTTCGCCTGCGGGGACCAGGCCACAGCGCAGCCGCTCCTGGAGCAGAGCCTGCCGCTGTACCGCCAGGCCGGGGACATGCTGGGCGCAGCCACGACGGCAGCCATGCTGGGTCACCTCCTGGCATTGCAGCACCAGGACGCGCGGGCCAGCGAGCTGCTCGAACAGACGCTCGCCCCGCTGCAGGAGGCCGGCAACGACCGGCTCGCCGGACCCGTGCGTCTGCAGCACCTGCTGGACATGGCGCTCGTGTGCAATTTCCTCGGCCAGATCCGGCTCAGCCAGGCAGATCACGACCGCGCAGCGCAGCTGTTCACCGCGGGCCTGAACGCGGCCCGCAGCGCGCGGGACCGGTTCACCATCCTCGTCTCGCTCTACGACGTGGCGCTCAGCAGCCAGGCACAGGGCGATCTGGCCGGCGCGGCGGAACGCCTGCAGGAAGGGGTGTCGCAGTCGGCCGAGGCCAGGGACGAACCAAGCGTCGCCTACTACCTGGAGGCGCTCGCCGCGGTCGCCATCCGGCAGGACAACCCGGAGCGCGCCGTGCATCTGCTCGCCGCCGCAGGCGCGCTCCTGCAAGCCAAGGGCAGCGGCTGGCTGCACGCGCTCGTGCCCCGCGCCGCCCACGACGATGGTCTCCTGGCCGCGCTGCGCTCCCGCATGGGAGATGCGGCATTCGAGCAGGCCTGGACACGGGGACAGTCCCTGGGAGGCAGCCGCGCCGTTGAGTACGCGCTAGCGGAAGCATCACCTGAACCCACCCGCCCAGCCAGCCCGCCGAGAGCCGGCGATACCGGAGCCATCAGCTAGGCGCCCAAACCCGCCGCCAAACGCGTCCCCGGGACTGCCAGGCAGGACCGCCACCAGAAGGCCGATACGCCCAGCCGGACTTGGACCGCTCCGAAATGGCTGATCTGTACTCGTCGGCGCGTTGAGGCCAATGCGAGGGGAGCCGCAAATATTCGGCGTTCGGCGTGCTTCTGAGCTTCCATTACGACGCTGGGTCGCTCAACTCCGCGCCAAGCAGTCTGCCTCAAGACCACGAGTGAACATGCCGGTCAGCGCATAAGGATGTCCGCGCGCTCAACGCGCTCTTCCGGGCATCATCATCATAGGACGGCGCCTCCAGCTACACGCATCCTTGGCCGGGTCACGAGGGGATACCGGACGCCGTGGGTATCTGCTTCCTCGCCTGGCCGAAAGTGAACTCGGTCGGTCAGCCGCTCCTGCGCCGCTCCTGCGCTCGACTGTTGTCCGGGTGTTCCGCCAGATGCGCCGACAGCAGGGCGTGCTGACTTGACCTGGAGTCCCGGACGGGACTGGCAGCGGTTCCGCACCTGCTCCCCCGAATTACCCCGCCGCTGGCGGCGGGCGCTGACCGCCATCTAGTCCGTGGCCGGCAATCCGTTCGAGCGCGCCCGACTCGCCAACCAACGACGGCCTGGGCCTTTGGAGGCGGCACGCGCATGGCTGCGGCTCGGCACAGCCAGGCAACCGGTTCGGACACTATGCGGGCGCGGCCCACATCACCGGCCGGTGCCAGCTTCGGCCAGAGCGCTGCCTGAATGGAGGTGGCTCGCGGGTCTCCGACGGAGCTGCACTCCATCCGCCAGGTTTGTCGGGTCCCGGCCTGACGCTGTCCGACACCGAGAACCGCCTCGCCCACGACCAGGAACTGCTCCTGGACGGACACCGGCGCCTCGCCGACGCCCAGTCACAGTTCGGCATGCGCATGAACGGCCAGTTTCCCGCGCGCCTGGTGGCGCTCGCCTCCGACCCGGGCGCAGATCACCGAACTGTCGACCGCCTTGGTCAGCACCGCGCGCAAGGACTGGATGACCCTGGAGAACCTGGACACCGACATGCCGCTCACCGACGATTTCGCCCAGCCGCCCCTGCGGGCATCGGGCGGCCAGGTGCGCTGCCGCTCTATGTACGGCGCCGCCGCCATGAACAATCCGGCCGCTCGGCGGGTCATCCAGACCTGAACGGACGCCGGGGAGGAGGCACGCCTGCTCGCTCCCCGAGGTGGCGATGAAGCTGAAACTCGCCGACCACCACCGCCATGCTGCCCCTCACCCCGACTGGGAAGGCGGGGCGCTGGTGATCCGCGCCCCGGTGATCATCGCCGCGCTGCGGGAGTACTTCGAGCTGCTCTGGGAACGGGAAACCCGCTCACCGCGCGCCGGCCCAAGCCAACGGCAAGCCGGTTGCCACCGGCCCAGCAGACGGTTCTGGAGCTGATGGCCGAAGGCCCTAACGATGACGCGATCGCCCGCCGCGCCGGGCTGAGCACCACTACGGTCCGCCGCCACATCACGGCCATCATGAACCGTCCGATCGTGACGAGCAGGTTCGCCGCCGACGCCGCGGCTCAGCGGCGGGGATGGATCGGATAAAGATCCCCGTCACGCCGGGGGTTCCTCAGCTGCCGGTGTCCACCGGGGCCGTTGCACGGGTGAGCGGTGGTGGCGGGCATCGCGGCGCTGCTGAACATAAAGGGCCAGGGAAATGGCGTGGGCGAGGACAATGACGGCCGCGACGGTGAAGCCGCTCGGCTCGGTCCGCCGGGCGATCAAGTCCAGCCACGCGGTCAGCGAGGACGACCGCGGGCTGGTGCACCGGCTGCGCCGCAGCGCCGTGATCACCTTCGTCGGCTCGCTCGGCGCGGTGCTGCCCCCATTGAACGGCTTCGTCAGGCGCTTCCCTGGCTAGCTGCAGGAAAATGATCGGCGATCCGCCGTGCGTAGTAGCCCTCCCACGGCTCGTCCGGGTTCTCGGCCGTGTATTGCTTGTCGAGGCTGACGAGGAGGTAGACAAGCTCGCTGCGGACAGGCCCGCGGCCGGGCAACTGAGGTAGCTCCGACAGGTTGATCAGCCAGTCTGCGTACCAGGATGCCCAGTCCGCATCGTCGCCATCGACAAGCCGGTAGACGCGATGGTGGGTCTGCGCTGCTTCGTGCAGCAGGTCCCTGATGGTTCGCGCCGCAGTGGTCATGAAGTCCCTCCCGTGTGTTGCCGGCGCGCCGCGCACCCTGCTGACCGCCCGCTGCACGCCGGCTTGCTTCTGTTGTAGCGGCCGAGGTGGCGGGTATTAGCTTGTCGCGGTGCGGCGCGGTGTTCGTGACTACCCAGCGGAGTCGATATAGCGTTCTGGCCCAGGGAGGGGCGAGATGACAGATTCGGTTGCCGCGGCAGCACCGCCGCGTTACGACGATCTGCGCGCCATGGTGATCAACTGCACGCTGAAGCGGTCGCCGGAGCGGAGCCACACGCAGGGCCTGATCGACCGGAGCACGGCGATCATGGCGAAGAACGGCGTGACCGTTGACGAGCTGCGCGCCGTCGATCACGACATCGCGACGGGCGTGTGGCCGGACATGACCGAGCACGGCTGGCCGTCCGATGCGTGGCCGGAGATCCATCAGCGCGTGCTGGCGGCGGACATCCTGGTGCTGGCCGGGCCGATCTGGCTCGGGGACAACAGCTCGGTGATGAAGCGGGTGATCGAGCGGCTGTACGCGTGCTCGCACCTGCTCAATGACGCGGGCCAGTACGTCTACTACGGCCGGGTCGCGGGGTGCCTGATCACCGGGAACGAGGACGGCGTCAAGCACTGCGCGATGAATGTCCTATACAGCCTGCAGCATCTCGGCTACACGATCCCGCCGCAGGCCGATGCCGGCTGGATCGGCGAGGCAGGCCCAGGGCCGTCGTATCTCGATCCTGGCTCGGGCGGCCCGGACAACGACTTCACCAACCGGAACACGACGTTCATGACCTGGAACCTGCTGCACCTGGCGCGCATGCTCAAGGACGCGGGCGGCATCCCGGCGCACGGCAACCAGCGGTCCGAATGGGACGCCGGCTGCCGCTTCGACTTCGACAACCCCGACTACCGCTGACCCGGCCCGGGCGGGTCGGCAGCCGCGCCAGCCAGGAGCATGCTTGATGGAGATCCCGAAGCCGAGCGAAGACGACAAGCAGTTCTTCAAGTCCCTGATTCCCGGCGGTGCCGGCATCGAGGTCAAGCCTATGTTCGGCAACCTGGGCGCGTTCGTGAACGGCAATATGTTCGCCGGGCTGTTCGGGCCCGACGTCGGCGTCCGGCTCGATGACGCCGGACATACCGAGCTGGCGGTGGTCGAGGGCTCGCGGTCGTTCGGCCCAGCGGAGCGCCCGATGACCGGGTACCTCGCCCTGCCGGCCGCCTGGCGCGCGAGCCCGGATGTCGCGGCGAGCTGGGTGGAGCGCGCGCTGGCGCATGTCCGGTCGATGCCGCCCAAGGTCAAGAAGCCGAAGCCGCCCGGCAAGCGCTAGTGCGGACCAGGCGGCCCGGCCAGTGCGCTCCGGCATCAGGCGGTTAACGGATTGCCAGCACCATGCGCGGCGCAGCGCCGAAGATGGTGTCGGCAGTGCCGCAGCCGGTGAATCCGGCAGCGCGGTAGAACTCCAGCGCATGCGGGTTGGCCGTCACCTCCAGGCGCTCCACGCCCCGCGCGCGCAGAACCTGCGCAATACGGTCCACGAGGGCGGCGGCAATCCCGCGCCGCCGCCAGCCTGGATCGACGAACAGGTCTTCCAGCTCGTAGATACCGCCGCCCTGGCTCCAGGCGGCGAAGCCGACAAGCGACCCTTCCTCCATCGCGACATAGGTGCGGCCTTCGGCCAGGCCCTCAGGCCCCAGAACCAGGTACTCCGGATGAGCCAGCAGGTTGTCACGGTCACCCGCATTGGACAGCGAGGCGCGGCGATACACATCGGCCGCGGCGGGGCGGTCGGCGGGCATGCCGAGCCGGATCACCGGCCCGGCATCTGCCGGGGCTCCGGCGACCGCGGCATCAGGACGACTCGCCAGCCATCCGGGTCCTCGACGGTGACCGCGCCGTTCTCGGTCCAGTACGGTTCTCCGACTCGACGGGCAGATGGCCCAGCGCCGCCAGCCGACCGGCAACCTGCGCGACCTGGGTCAGATCGCCGAAATACAGCACGAGGAGGTTGTCACAGCTGGGCGCCGGCCCCCGCTGCCCTAATCATGATGGGTGAACTCCAGGTGATACCGCAAGCCGGGCAAACCCAGCATCACGCCCGGGCAGTCGGCATGGCCGGCGAAACGGTCAAGCTCGGCCAGCCCGGGCCCGTCGCGGTAGAAGCGGACGACGTCATCGAGCCGGCCGGTGCGGCGGGCGATGCGCACGCACTGCGCCGGCAGCTTCTCCAGCCAGGGCCAGGAGGTCATCGTGGTCCTCACCTTCGGCGATCGCTGAGCTGCTTCAGCAGGTGGATTTCGTCGTGGCCGCGCGGGTAGCCCGGCGTGTAGATCCACACCAGCAGCACCCGCCGGGCCGACGGTAAGTAGCCCAGCACCTCCACCGACTCCCGGCCGGTGGCACGGCGCACCAGCCGACTCGAGTCCAAGGCTCCCTCGCGGCGAGCGTGGCCGAGACCGACCACGGCCGATGAACCAGCCCCGCTGCCCATTGATCAATGATCCGGGTATCTCGCCGGGCCGAAGCCGCAACCAGTCGCCCCGGACGAGATGACAGGACGCCAGCCAGCACAGCACGGGCAGGGAGCGGCGGCACACCGCACATGTACCACGGTCGGCGGACTGGAGAGGTTCGCCGGACCCGTCGCGGCTGCCACTGCCATCCGGCGACGACTCCCCGCTGCGGCCTCGTCGGCCGTGGGATCCGCCCGTCGATTCTGAGGACCGCAAGTGACCGACCCGCCGCAGGGCCGCGACGGGTCGCCATCCGTCGCGGCCTCGCCGTCCACCTCAACGGGCTGCGCCGCGAGGTCGAATCGCTGGCCACCAAGGTGGAGGCGCTGGCCAGCACGCAGCAGGAACACGGCGCGGTGCTGGACGACATCAGCGAACTCCGCTACCAGGTCGAGCAGATCCTCGCCACCCTCACCGAGGGAGACGGCGCCTCACCGGCCGAGTCGTTCTGGCTCAGGATGAGCGAACAGGTGCGCGACGACAAGCTCAGTGAACTGTTTCGACGGGATCTTCGCCGCCGAGGGCGTGAAGATGATACGGACTCCGCTGCGGACACCGCGCGCGAGCTTGCTACGCCGAGAGATGGATACGCAGCGCACGAGCCGAGTGCACCGACCGGATGCTCATCTACCGTGAGCGGCACCTTCGATCGGTCCTCGGCGAGTACGCCGGCCATTACTACAACCGACACAGGCCCCACCAGTCCCGCCAGCAACGACCGCCCGATCAGGTCGGCCAAGCTACTCCCCCGCTGGACTTGCCAGTTCAGCGGCGGAAGGTGCTCGGCGGCATGATCAACGAACGGCCTGGGTAGCTGATCTCATGAATCCCCAAGTCAAACACCGTTCGATGGTTTTGAAGCGCCTGCGCGAGCCCCGGCCGCGGCCGACGATGCCGGGCCGTCGCCGGAGGCTCCAGGCCCGGCGCGAGCCTGTGCACCCTCCATATGAACCCGATGTCGCCTGACAAACCGCTGCCGCCATAGCGTGGTCGGCCGGCGGCCAGGCCGCCAAGGATCAGTTCCTTGGATCACTGCCGCAGGCGCGACAACGCCACCACGGCTAGCTATCCGCCCGAGCGCGGGCCCCGATCCCCTTTTACGACCCCGGAGCCGGCCGCCACCACCGCACTGCCGCGAGCGGAGAAAGCTCGTTCCAAACGTGTGCCAGGGACAGATCAGCGAAGAACGCGCCGGTCAGCGACGTCAAGGCGGCCGGGGCTGCGTTTGGGGGTTGCCCGGCGCAAGGCCAGCAGGCTTCTTTTCGTTCCTCGCTCGCTATCGGGCAGGTCGTGCTGGTCGACGACGTCGAAATTAGCCGGCAGAAGTGACGCTGGCTCACCTGGGCGCAGGCACCACGGCGCCCGCAGGCCAGGCCGGGCGGTCCGCGCGCCGGCGGTGAACGCCTCCCAGGCGAGCAGGCCACCGGCGGCAACCGCGGTCGCGGCCGGGGCGAACAGCGCGCCATCCCAGTATCCAGTGCACAGCACGAGCGCATAACTACCCGGTTCGGGGCGCCACGCGCCAAGGTCGGCGTGCACCAGTGTGATCAAATCGCTCAGGCCACGGCGCCGCGCCTCCTGGCCGAGAAGGCCGAGAGCCACCTCAGACGCATCGACCGCGGTGACACGGCGCCCGGCCGCGGCGGCACGCAGTGCGCTGCCCGAGGGCCCGCATGCCAGATCAAGAACGGGCCCGGCTGGCAGGCCCATCGACAGGGCCCGCGCCGCGAGCGGATGAGCGGCGAACGACGCGGCGATGCCGCCGCTGTACCGGGCATTCCACCTGACCCGGTCCGGGTGCCCGGCGAGTTCGCCGTGACCGGCCGGGCCGGCCGGCTCCCGTCCCATGCTGGCCCCCTGCTAGCAAACGATCAAGATGCGTCGACCAGGATGACGTGGAGTGTGCGCGGCCCGTGCACGCCTTCGACCCGCTCGAGTTCGATATCGCTGGTCGCCGAGGGGCCGCTGATCAACGTCAGGGGGCGATCGGGACGCAGCCGCCTGATGGCCTCGGGCACGAGCGCGACGACCTGGTCGGCCCGGACGATGCAGAGGTGGTAGTCGGGGACGAGGGTGATGGCGCGCCTGCCCTGATCGGCTGAACCGTCGAGGATGATGGTGCCCGTTTCCGCGACCGCCACGGCCGCCGCGGTGATCGCGCCGTCGAAACCGTCGAGCTCCTGCGCGCTGAACCCGTCGTCGGCGACGGCTTGCACGCCGGGCGGAAGCGCGGGCAGATCCAGGCCCGGCGGCACAACGACGCGCCGGGCGCGGCGCTGGGTGAGTGCTTCCCTGATCGCGGCCGCGAGCTCGGCCTGGGAGGTGCGCCGCACGGTTGCCCGGTAGCCGACGAGCCGGTCCGCGAGCAGGTCGATCAGCTCGCCTTCGCTGGCCTCGCGGCGGATCCGGTAGTCGCGGGGCACCTCGCCGGACGTCCCGGCGGCCAGGCTATCCCCGCCCGGCGGGGCCCCCGCATTCGCGCCGACGGCGGCGCGGATCCGCGACAGCACCTCATCGCGCGCGCTCACCGGGGCTCCCCATGATGCTGCCCGGGTGCCTTGCCGGGCTGGTGGTCGCGCCGCCACCAGTCGCGGAAGGACGTTGCGGCGGGCAGCGGCAGGTCGCGCGACCGCGTCCAGGCGGACAGCGGCGGTGGCAGGGAGCGGATCGGGCCGCCGCGGCCCAGCGCGCGCCCGATCCGCCCGGCGCGCTGCGCCGTCGCGAAGCGAGCGGGGCTGGCCATCACCCATGCCGCCGCGGCCATGGTGATCGCTTCCGGGCCGGGCAGGAGGCCGACATGGCGAGCGGCCTCCACGTGGCGGGCGCGCAGGTGGACAAGGACCGAGGGGATGTCGATCTTCACCGGGCAGACGTCGTAGCAGGCGCCGCACAGCGATGACGCGTAGGGCAGCGACGGGTTGTCCTCGATGCCGGTCAGCTGGGGCGACAAGATGGCGCCGATCGGGCCCGGGTAGATCGAGCCGTAGGCGTGGCCACCCGCCCGCTCGTAAACCGGGCAGACGTTCATGCAGGCGGAGCAGCGGATGCAGTGCAGCGCCGACCGGCCGGTCTCGTCGGCGAGCGCAGCGGTTCGCCCGTTGTCGAGCAGCACGAGGTGGAAGTTCCGCGGGCCGTCCGCCGGGGTCACCCCGGTCCAGATCGAGGTGTAGGGGTTCATCCGCTCACCGGTGGACGACCGGGGCAGCAGTTGCAGGAACACCTCGAGGTCACGCCACGCCGGGATCACCTTCTCGATCCCCATCACGGTGATCAGGGTTTCCGGCAGCGTCAGGCACATCCGGCCGTTGCCCTCCGATTCCACCACGCACAGCGCGCCGCTGTCGGCCACCGCGAAGTTGGCCCCGCTGATCCCGACCTTGGCGGAAAGGAACCTGCGCCGCAGATGCCGGCGGGCTGCCTCGGCCAGCGCGGCGGGAACGTCGGTGAGCCCCGGGTCCACGTCGCCCATCTCGCGCAGGAAGATCTCCCGGATCTCCGCGCGGTTGCGGTGGATCGCGGGCACCAGGATGTGCGACGGCCAGTCCTGGCCCAGCTGCACGATCAACTCGGCCAGGTCGGTCTCGTGCGCCTGGATTCCCGCAGCCGCCAGCGCCTCGTTCAGTCCGATCTCGTCGGTGGCCAAGGACTTGACCTTGACCGCTTCCGACGCGCCGGCGGCACGGACCAGGCCTACGACGATCGCGTTGGCCTCACCCGCGTCGCGCGCCCAGTGCACCACCCCGCCGCGCGCCGTCACCTGGGCTTCCAGCTGCTCCAGGTAGCGGTCCAGGTGGGCCATGGTCGCTGCCTTGATCGCCCGCGCCGCCTCGCGCAGTTCTTCCCAGTCCGGCACTTCGCCGACGACGGCCGCCCGCTTCGCGCGGATACTCGCCGTCGCCTTCGCCAGGTTGCGCCGCTGCTGAGTGTCGGCGAGCCCGCGGCGCGCCGCGACGGGGAACGGCTCGGACCCGCGCAGGTGCCCGACGCCGCGCGGCGCCGTCGGCATGCCCAGGAACGTCATCGAGCCTGCGGGCGCGGCGCCGGGATCTCCGTTCGTACTCATCGGGCCTCCCGGGTCGACGCGAGGATCTCCGCCAGATGCACCGTCCGCACGCCCGCACGCAGCCGGGACAGCCCGCCGCCGATGTGCATCAGGCATGAGCTGTCGCCGGCCGCGCACACCTCCGCTCCCGTGCCCACGACGTTGCGCATCTTGTCGGCCAGCATCGCGGTCGACACGTCGGCGTTCTTTAGCGCGAAGGTGCCACCGAACCCGCAGCAGACGTCCGCATCGGGTAGCTCCACCAGGTCGATGCCCGCCACGTTCCGCAGCAGCCGCAATGGGCGCTCCCCCACCCGCAACAGCCGCAGCGAATGGCACGTCGGATGGTAGGTGACCCGGTGCGGGTAGAACGCGCCGACATCCTGCACCCCGAGCACGTCGACCAGCAGCTGCGACAGTTCGTACGTCCGGCCCGCGACTGCCTCGGCGCGCCGCGCCAGCTCTTCGTCCCCACCGGTGCTGGCCACCATCGCGTGCTGATGCCGCACCGCGCCCACGCATGAACCCGACGGGGCCACGATCACCTCATACGGCTCGAACACCTCGACAAAATGGCGGACCAGCGGCAGCGCGTCGCGCACATAGCCGGTGTTCACGTGCATCTGCCCGCAACACGTCTGCGCCTCGGGAAACTCGACCACGTGACCGAGCCGCTCGAGCAACTCCACCGTCGCGCGGCCCACACCCGGAAAGAGGGTGTCGGCCAGGCACGTCACGAACAAGGCGATCCGCATCGGCCTCACCCTCCGGTTCCGGCGCCGGCCGCGGGCTGCGGCACAGCTGCCCCGCTGGCCCGCGCCTTCGTGGACTGGCGCACCACAAGCTCGGGCTCGAAGATCACCTGGCGATGCCGGTGCGTGTCGTCGTCGAGGGCCCGGCCAAGCAGCAGCTGCGCCGCTGCGCGACGTGCGCGGCCACGTCCCTGATACCGACGGGCGGCTTCACTGGCATCCCCTCTGCCTTGTGCCAGTCTGCCTTGTGCCAGTGTCAGGCGAGTGATTGGAACGTGTCAAACGTGTCCCTTCCCGTCTCGATGCGCCCCGTCTCGATGCGATCTGGTTCGATGCGTTCTGGCTGTATGCGTTCTGGCTCGATGCGAGCTGGCTCATTTCGATCCGATCCGATCCGCGGCCGCCTGTCACGCCGAGCCGTCGCCGGCCGACTCGAAGCGGCGCATGTGCTGATTGCCGCGCAGCAGCGCCCGCATGCCCGCCAGGTCGCGTGGCGCCGCGCCGAACGACCGTGCCCGCACGAGGACATTGCCGAAAGCGGGCGCCTTGGCCTCGACCGGCCCTGCCTCGACGGGCAGACCGCATGTTTCGGCGGTGAGCTGGCACAGCGGGCAATTGCACGCCCCGCCGCCGACGACGTGCACGATGTCCACGTGCCGCCCGGGCAGTTCCTGCACCCGACGGATCGCGCGGCGGTGCGCCAGCGCGAGGCTGTCCACGATGCAACGCACGATCTCGCCCTGCTCGCGCGGCGGCGGCTGACCGGTGCGGCGGCATCCGGCGGTGATGCGGCCCGGCATGTCGCCCGGCGGCAGGAAGGCCGCCGGGTTGTCGGAGTCGATGATTGCGGCGAGGGATGGCGCGCGCCGCCTGCTGGAGCAGGCGCTCCAAGTCGGCGGGCAGTCCGGCGTCCGCCCAGCTTCGCAGCGACTCCGGTGGCAGCCAACCGGGCTGATCCTCGCCCAAAGGGCCCGGAAGGCGGATGCGGCAAGAAGCTGATGTGTTCGATGAGCAGGCAGTCTGCGATCAGGACTACCGCCACCAGCGGATGTCCTGGATCACGTGCCCCTCGAGGGTAAGCCGGTGGAGTCCGGCCCGTCCGTTCGGCGAAGCTGCGTTTGCCTGCCTTCGTCAGCCGACGTCAGCCAATAAGCTGATTGACCACGAACTGGGCCCCGGCTTTCAAGGTTCCATCGCCCTCGTAGCCGACTTTGTATTGGTTGTGCGGGCAGCTGGAATTGGAAAATATGCAGGTTACCGCCCCAGGCACCTGGGCCGCTAGGTTGCTGGCGTCGCCGCCCCCGCACACCGCGTCGTGGTAAGCGCACCAGCTTTGCGTCAGGAACGGCACCTTGGTGAAAATACCGGTAGGCGCCGGGTACGGGTAGGTCTTGGCCGAGCTGCATCCGACCAGGTCTGCCACGTCGGCCGCCCTGACCAGCCCCCGGTCGGCGCCGTCTATCCAGCACGGGTCGCCGTACAGCACCACGGCTTTGATCAGGTGCCACTCGCCGGGATTGTCGTTCAGCCACTTGTTGATCACCCAGGCGCCCATCGAGTAGCCGACTAGCGCAACCTCGACCTGGGCCAAGGATGTGCAGCCCTTGATGTAGGAAGTCAGGGCGGACTGCAGGGCCGATTCCCCGTCGTTCACGGCGGCCAGCAGCTGGGCCACATCATCGATCGGCGGGTTCAGCAGATTCCACAAGCTGGCTGTCACGGTGGTATAGGGAACGGGCCAGACGAGTACCTGCCCGCTAATGACGTTCTGCTCGTAGTCGAAGCCTTGTATCTCCGGAGAAGGGGCCGAGACGGTGTCGGATGGACCCTCGCCCATGCCGTGCAAGCCGAAGAAGACCGGGGTGGTGTCGCACAAGTTGGCCGCCGCTGATCGTGCCGCCGCGGCTGCGGGCGGCGCGGTGGCCGGGAGGGTGGTAAGCAGCGCCGCCAGGGCCACGCCCAGGAGAGCGGATCTGCGCTTAATTATCATCATTGACGGGCCCCCCATCTTCGCGCAGCCGATTCTTCGGTTCGCGCATATATTCCCTACAGGCATCCTTAACCTGTATTGAATGATTCCGCAAGATGCTCAAATGGGGCTTTGCGGGAGAATACGGAATACAATAAGCATATGATCTTGAATGATCTGATTCGTCCGGTTAATGCCGCCCATAGGGCATAGGCTGGTCTAAACGCTCGATCCACCGACCGATATGGCGCTCGGGCTGCTGATGCCATTCTCTGTTTTTAACCGCCGCTACCGGTGCGTGGCTGTTTCGGCGCTTACTGTTCGTCCTGACTTGTGACACGCTCGGCTCCCGGAGCGCATGCGGCTCGCTGACCTGCCGTTTTGCGGATCGTGATGAGGGATTTACGCACTAAATTCGGGGCCCGTTAACTTAAGTGGGTCCGTGTGCCCCAGTACGTGCGGACGGTGAGGACAGCGTCGGGCGCGACGGCGGTGCAGATCGTGTACTCCCCGGCGGGGAGCGCGGGATATTGAGCCGGGCGCGTCCAAGACCGGGCAGGCTGTGGCGGCGGCGCTGCTCGGCCACCACTGCGTGGCGGCGGCCGGCCGGGAGGCCCGGGACCTGGGCCGGACGGCGCAGCAGAACTCGTACCAGACCTCTGCCGCGTCGCTGGCCGGGACTTGAAGTCGTGCCGCAGCACCGGCCTCACCACGGTCGGTGGTATCGCCGGCCAGATGGATCACCCGGGCGTGCTCGCGGTCGCGAACGTCCCGCGGCCGCGCCGCGAAGGTCACGACCGGCGCTTGACGGCCACGATGACGCCGCTGCTGAAGCCCAGTTCGGCACAGACGAGTCCAGTATTCTCAAGGAGACGGTGACGGACAACATCCAGGGCAGACCGAAGATGCTCATCTTCGTGGCGTGTGAGGTCCATGTCGTCAACGACGATCACACCACCATGGCGAAGTGCGGCCACGGTCCGGCGCAGCTTAAAGATCTTTCCACCGGGTGCGTCCGCGAAGATCAAGTCAAACTGCCCGAGGCGGCCGACGACCTCGGCCCCGTCTCCTGACTCGAAGCGAACCCACGGCGGCCACTTCGCTGAAAGCGCCGTCCGCCCTACCTCATCGTCGAGCTCGACCGTGACGACCTCGACGTCTCGGCGCGCTCCGAGTCCATGGACCAGCCAGGCGAGCCCGACGCCGACGCCGGTGCCGACCTCGAGAATCCGGCCACCGTCGGGTACCGCCGCGGCGAATGCTGCCAGCAGTCTCCCCACTTCGACCTCGCAGGCGAGCTGGAAACCGGTTCTGGCGGCTCGCTCGTACGCCGCCAGGACGCCCTCGGGAAGCTCCGCACTCTCGGGATGGTCCTCGCTCTCGGGATGCTCAGCACTCTCGGCCACAAGGACATACTGCCGAATACGGCGCACCCTGCTTGACAGCGACCCGTCCGGCATCGGCCACTGCCGCGGCCCGGCGGGCTGGGTGGCCGCCTCACCGCAGGCGTTCTGGGGCATGTTCGGCGCTTGCTTGCCCGACGGCCGCGCCGAACGCCGGACCCGTCGCTGTGGCTGGCCAAGCTCTTGAGCGACGTCCTCCGATCGGCCGGCGCTGCCGTCGACCACGCCGCCGTCGCCGCGGGGCAGAATCTGATCGGTGGACGCCACCCGACCACCTGCCCGTCGCTGCTGACCGACTTCTTCCGCGAGTGCTGCCCGGACAGAGGTTCCGCGAGTTGCGACACCCGGCGCTGCTGTCCTGAGTCGTTGAACCGTCCTTGCGTGACGGCAAGCTCGGGTTAAATCGCTGGCACTGGTGAGGATTGGAGGATCTGATCGGGGGCGCCGAGGTGCTAATCCACCAACATTCATTTGGGCTGTTCCCGCGCCTGGGTCAGCAGCCGCGCGTCTCGTCGTGCCCCTGGCGCTCAGCAGTGTCAGCTTGGGTATGAGGCCCCCGGTGGTCCGCTGGGCGCGCGCAGAGATCGAGGACCCACTGGTGTACTAGGCCGACGATGCCGCGTTCGGCCGACACGAGTTGTGGTGGCTGGCGGAGGCTCGGCGAGGGTTGTTCACCGGCATGAGGTGGAATGACATGCTGGCCGACACTGATGCACGAACGGGGAAGGAGGAGCTGTGATCCCGTTGTTCGTCTGCCACGCGAATTGCAGCCGGTCGATGATCGCGGCTTACTTATTCCGCGATATTGCCGGGGCGCCTGCGCTGTCGGCCGGGATGCAGGCTGGGCAGTTGCCGGCCGAGCGTGCGGTCGAGATGCTCGCGTACTGGGGGATCGACGCCAGTGCGCACCGCCCGAGGCAGGTCGACCGCGCAGTCTGCGACCAGGCCGAGGCTATCTTAGTTATGGCGCCGCCGTACCTGCGCCGGCTTCTGATTGAGTATGGCGACGACTTGGCGATCAAGAGTCACCTGTTCGCCGACCCGTTCACCTGGCCCGTGTGCTTTTCCCACCGAGAGTACGCCGTGATCGATCCCACGTGGGACCGCCGGGCCGCTAGTGATCTTTGCGCGGAGCATGCCTGGATGCGTGACCGCGTCGCCCAGATCAATGAGGCGCTGCACGGGCGAGGCCGGCCGCTGGTGCCAGCAGCCAGCTACCTGGACCTCCTTGCCGAGGTTGAGCCGACGGATCACTGATCGGCCGGCAGTGTCGCGGTGGCAGAGTTGGTGCCGCAGGCACCGAGCCGCTATTGAGCCTGGACGATCATAAGCTGGTTGCTGTTGTTGTCCCGGAAGAAGAACAGCAGCGGCACCGTGCCGTCGCCGCCCATAAGCTCGGCATCGACATCTACACCCTTGCTCTGCAGTTCGGCGTGATCGGCGCTGGGATCGGGCGACTCGAGGGCGATGCCTGCCATCCGGCCGGGCTGGTAGCCAGCCCGCGGTGACACCAAGGCGACAGCCAGCGCCCCCACCGGGCGGGGCGACCCGGATCCCGGAGCAAATACATTGAATCGTTACCAAACCAGGCATCAGCCGACCCCGGGGTACCTGACACGTCAACGTGCCGGACCGTTGCCCGGCAGGGTCGGCAACTGGTGTGTGTCACCCCGCTGAAACGCTGCCGGCCTGCTCGCGCCCCGGCGCCTGTGATTTGCTTTAGCGTCCGCCGTGCTGCCGGCGCTGACGCTGCCAGGCCGGCCAGGTGCCGCTGGCCCGGCATAACCCGGGAGTCGCTGATCACGCGGCGTCTTCGGCGATCATGCACATCAGGTCCGCCAGCACCTGCTCCGGGGGTGCCCGAGCATTCGCACCAAAGTGAGCGCCCGCGGCAGCCGCCGGCCAGATCGCTCCTATGGGACAGGTGCTGCAACAGCGCTAGCCCAGCCTGCGGCACCGCAGCCTGATCTCCGCCGGTGATTTCCAGCTCAGGGCGTCTGCTCGCTCGGGCCGGGTGGCCCGGTGAGATCTTGCTGCTGGGGTCGTGTCACGAACTGGGCGGCCGAGACGATGGGAATTCCCCGGAAGGAACCGAGTTCCTGCATGGCCTTATCGCCCGTCACGATCAGGTCGGCCCGCCCGGCTGCCGCTGCTTCAAGCACGCGGTTGTCTGGTTCGTCCGCCAGCACCGTCACGTGCTCTGCAGGGTCGACGGTGTCGGCGGCTTCGGTAACGGCGGCGACGAGCACGGCGGGGTCATCGAAGACGGCGGCGAGTTTGGGATAGGCCAGCAGGCGGGCAAGCTCGCCGAGCAGCGCAGGACTGATCACCAAGGTCACCTGGCCGGTCAGCACCGTATCGACGACCTGGCCTGGCGGCCCGCCCCAGCCGAACCCCCGGCACGAGCGTGTTGGTGTCCGCGACGACCCGCATCAGGCGCTACGGCGGGCCGCCTCGACCGCCTCATCCACGATCGCCGGATCGAGCCCTGCCTCGGCTACCTTTCGGCGGGCCTCGGCGACCCGGGCCGCCAGCTCTTCCCGGCCGGCCCGCGCCGCGGCCTGCCGGAGCTGAAGGTAGGCTTC
>DATIYI010000105.1:0-12247 GCA_035517695.1 Streptosporangiaceae bacterium | reverse complement strand
TGGCTCCTGTCACGGCTCTCTGACCTGGTGTTTCGTACTGCCGGTCGGATCTGGCCGCTGGAGAGCCAAAGCTTGAATCCCTTACGGCACCGTCCTCACGCCAGATGCGGAATGTTGCATCCGATGCAACTCCGCGCCCTTGCTAACTGGTCAGGGTCGTGTGCCGGATCCAGTGCATGCTGACCTGCGCCCGTACCCAGGGGAGAGACCGGCCGAGGCGGTCCCACAGGTGATCGCGGCGGTAGGTGATGCGGCTTTTTCTAGCCGCTCCCAGTTGGCAATCTCCCTCTCGAGGGCACTGTATGACGTCCTATACATACTCATCTGCGGAGTGCCCTTCTCGATCGGGGCATGGAACCCGGAGGGCGGGCCCGCAACCTGACCTCTCGCCAGACGTGACCTCCCGCCAGACGGCCGCGGCCGACGGGCTTCAGTTTCCGGTGGCCGGGCGCGCAGATCTGCTGACGGGTCAGGCGGCGCACGGTGGGTAAACTCGGGGACGGACAACCCTCGTGGTGGTGAGGAGTTCGCATGCCTGCATACGCCGAAGACATGGTTCTGGTTCCCCGGGCAGAGCTGGACGCGCTCCGGGCTGAGAACCGGCGGCTGCGGCGTGAGGCCGGCGATCGTGAGGCTCTGAAGCGGATCCGGTCAGACTCCGGGGAAGGCCGTGTCTTCACCCGCGAAGAGTTGGCAGAGGCGTGGGGGATTAGTGAGTGACCGGGTTCTCCGTTTTCCGGACAGAACCTGGGACGAACTTGAAGGACTGCCGCAACCGCTTCGGACCGCCGCCCAAAGGGCGATCTTTCACCTGCTCGAAGAGCCAGTCCCGGCGCTTGCCGACCCGTTTCCCGAGGCAGATCCGCTGCCAGGTGCTTACTGTCTCCACCTGCCTTCAGACGGCTTGACCATCTGGTACACGGTCACGGAAAGCCCGGACGGGCAGGTCGTCATCGTGGTGCAGTACGTCAAAGCCGACACGTGAACATGGGCCCGCACCTGGTCCGCCGATTCTCCACCGGGCCCTTCGGAACAGGTCACAGCTGGCTTCCGAGAGCCAGCTCGCCAGCCAGCGCAGGCATGTACGTATGCCAGCGACTTCCCCCTCGGACACCCAGAGTGGTGGTACATCACCCTTTTTAGAGCACCGCTTGAACACGCGGACGGCCCGGCTGATGCCTGCGGCCTCACCACGGCGCTGACCGGTCCCGCCTCCCGCCGCTGAAGGCAGCCGAGACCGGCACGCTGATCACCCCCGTCATCCCTTCTCCTGCTGCGGCTGCGGGTCGGCCCGCCCGCCTGCCGCTGCCCGGACCCTGCCGCTCGCGGTCCCGCCCGCACTGAGCCGCCCGCCGGCCCTTGGCCGGGACGTGGTGTACGGGCTCGCCCACGTCGACCGCTCCGGCCGCGTCGCTGACCGGACGGTCACCGGCGCGCTGGGCTGGCGCGGCGGGGACCGGCTGACCCTGACCGCCGAAGCGGGCGTGGTGGTCATCCGCCGCGACCCGTCCGGCCTGGTCACCCTGCCGCCCCGGTCCTGCGTCCCGATCCCCGCGGCGCTGCGGCACCGCTGCGGGCTGCTCGGCGGCCGCCACGTGACTGCGGGCCGGGGGCTGGTGGCCCTGGCCTCGCGGTCTTGGTGCCCGGCCGGGGCGCCGGCAGGGTCTTACCGCCGGGCCGAGGGAACCGGCTGCCTCGGCGGTTGCCTGGCCGGTCCTTGGGTCGGAGGCGGAGGCGGGCTTTCGTGGGAGATCTTGGGCAGCCACTGCAGCCAGCGAGGCAGGTACCAGTTCCACCGGCCGAGGAGCTTCATCGTGGCGGGCAGAAGGCACGCCCGGACGATGGTCGCGTCGAGCAGCACGGCCACGGCCAGGCCGACGCCCATCTCCTTCAGCTGCACCATCGACAAGGTGGCGAAGGTGAGGAAGACGAAGACCATGACGACGGCGGCGGCGGTGACCACCCCGGCGCTGATCTCGATGCCGTGCGCTACCGCCTGGTCGGTGTGGCGGGTGCGGTCGTAGCTCTCCGGGATCCGGCTCAAGATGAAGACGTGGTAGTCCATGGACAGGCCGAACGGCACGACGAACAGGAACAGCGGCAGCCAGCTGGCGATGGAGTGCGTGCTGCTGAAGCGGAACAGTGACTGTCCCCACCCCCACTGGAACAGCGCGACGATGACGCCGTAAGCAGCGCCGACGGACAGCAGGTTGAGGACCACGGCCGTGACCGGGATGACCAGCGAGCGGAAGGAGATCAGCAGCAGGAAGGCCAGCAGCATGACGAACGCGAAGACCCAGACGGCACGCTGCGCTATGACGGCGTTGAAGTCCACATCGCCGGCCGTTTCCCCGGCCACCGCGACCTGCACGCCGGGCACCTGGCCCAGCGTGGCCGGGATGACGTTGTCCCGCAGGGTGGTGAGCGCGTGGTCAGATGCCGTGTTCTCCCCGTTGCCGGCCAGCGGCACCTGGATGATCGCGGCGGTGTGCGCGGGTTGACGATTAGCGTGATCGGCTGGTGCATCTGGCCGCTGGCCAGCGCGGCCCGCTCGAAGGCCGTATAGGCGGCAACCATCTGGGGCGAGGTGACGTCGGGTGCCTCGGCCACCACGAGCGCCGGGGTGGGGCCGCCGGGGAATATCTGGTTGATGCGGTTGTAGGTCTGCAGGGCGGCGGTGTTCTGCGGCAGGTCGCTGGCGCCCGGTTCCGCAGTACGAGCGGAACCCTCAGGCCGCTCGCGTGCTGCCAGGCGTCGGCGAGGGCCCGGGACGCCGCCGCGCGGTCTCCCCGCGCCATCGACAGCAGCGCCCTCAGCCGGGCGGTGCTGGCACTGGCAAGCGGAGAAGCGCCGGGGGCTGCGACTATGACCTCGCCGAGATCAGCCGCGGCGAGGCCGGGCAGATCGCCGCCGAGCGGGCCGCCCGCTTCTGGCCTCCGGACGCGGCCCGGCTGCCCTGGGTCGCCTCGGTCTATCCGACGTAGGACCGGCGACGCACCGCTCATGGACGCGGCGTATCAGAGACAATACGGGGGAGTTAGGCCTGAGTTAGGCCGCGTCGTAGGCGGCGTTTCTGCAGGACGGCTGTGTGACTTCCAGAACCTTATGGCGCCGATTCCGGGGCGTAAGGTGGCGTGGCGCCGACGAGGTGTCCAGATCTGATCTGTGGTCCGGGCTGGACTGGTCCGGGCGCCGCGTCTGCGGAGAGGACGGCAGGACCTCCGCCGCCTGCGCGTTCAGGGGCCGCTGGCCATCCCCGATGCCGAGCTCGGCATCGGGGCTAGCCACCCCGAAACCAGCTAGATACTCTCCGGGCCGAGGTCATCCTCCCCGCGGACTGTGGCTGTCGCGCTAGCCGTTGTGCCCGGCGCCCTGGCCGACTGGCGTGGTGGCCGGGTTCAGGGCCGTGTTCAGGAAGCTGATCACGTGGGCTTCCCAAGCCAGGGGCGCGGCGGCCAGGCCTTCGGTGTGCCCGGCGTGCGGCACCACCCGCACCTGGACGGCGGGCGGTGAGGCGGCCTGGAACCAGCTGGCTGCGGGCGGGCTCATCGGCGCTGGCCCCGTCGGCGATGATCAGCACCGGGCGGGGTGCGGCGGCCCGGATGGCATCGGGAATGCTCATCGGGCGATGCCGCCGCTGAGCAGCCCGGCCGCAGTGTACATGACCCATTCCATGCCGCGCTGCAGAACCTCGGCCGATGCGGTGCGGCAGCCAGCCGAGGTCTTCTTCCCTGCGGTCGTCCTTGGTGTCCTGGTCGTACCTGGCCGGCATGAGCGTGCCATCCTTGCAAGTAAGGAAGTATGCACGAAACTCGGGACGGTTCGGCATGGCCAGCCAAGTCTTCGTGGGGCGTGGGCGGGAGCTGGCCGTGCTTGCAGAACTGGCGGCCAAGGCGCGCGCCGACCAGCCTCAGGTCGTGCTCGTCGAGGGCGAAGCGGGGATGGGCAAGTCCAGCTTGCTCGCCAAGTTCGTGCCGGCGGTCAGCGGTACCGCCGTGCTGCGGGCGAGCGGGGAAGAAGGCGAGTCCAGCCTGAGTTACGGCGTCATCTCCCAGGTGGTGATCATCACCACCTCCGCGGACGGGACGGCCCGGGTGGTGGGACCCGCGTGACGCTGGCCGGGAGCTGGCCCGCTTCGACGGCCACACCGGTTGGGTGCCTTGGGGGTGGCATCACTGGCGTGACCGCCCAGTGATCATCACGACCTCCCACGACGGGACCGCCCAGGTGTGGGAGCCCTATCGTCCAACCAGCGAGCTCGCCTGTCTCGCACTCGGGGAGGGCCGCTCCATCGCCGTGCTTGATCGTACGACGGTGGCCGTTGCATCTCGCGTGGATTCCTCATGTTTGAGCTGAGGGCTGACAATAATCTCACGTAAAGTGACGAACATCTGAACATTCAGCCGTGCGTCGGGCGACCCGATCACCGCGGAACTGATGCAATAGGGCACGTGGACCTGTGGCCGAACCCGGCGACCAGATCGCCGCCGGTGTGGTCGCGGACGGAATGCCACACCTTGCTGGCTTTGGACCTTGTTGCCGATGACTGTCATCGCTTGGCCGCGTGGTGAGGCAAGGGAGCCGTGGAGCATGCGAGTCTGTCAGACGGGAAGCACGGCAACCTCGTACAGCTGACAGCGGGGATCTCTGGTGACCAGCATGAGATTCTCGCACTGCGCCTGCGCGACCAGCATCCGGTCGAACGGGTCCCGGTGGATCAGCGGGAGACGCCCGGCGGCGATGGCGTGCTCGCAACCGACGGCCAACTGCCGGAATCCGCTGCCGCTGACTCGCTCAGGAAGGTCAGCAGGCTGCACGAGCTTGCCGATGGCCTGCTTTATGGCGACTTCCCACACGGTGGCAGCGCTGACGTAGACATCCGGCTCATGGTCAAGCCTGGTCTTGATTTCTTCCGAGAGCGACGGATCGTCGGCCAGCCACCAGAGTACGACATGCGTGTCCAGAAGCAAGCTCACGGTGTCATGCCGAAGTCACGCGCAATGGCCTCGTTCACCTCATCGGAGTCCCAGTCCTCAGCAACCACGAGCTTGCCGCGCAGCGAACCGCGCCCGTGGCGGTCGATCCGGCGAGTCAGCGGGATGACCCTCGCCACCGGATGCCCGGCGCGGCTAATAATGATCTCCTCGCCATGCTCCACCCGCTCGATGATCCGGGACAGATTCGTCTTGGCATCGTGGATGTTGAACTGCGCCGCGGTGTCGCCTGACATGACACCTCCTTAGCTAGCAGGTTAGTCCACAACGTGTTCCGGAGCGACCACCCGTACAGTCGTCCACCTGATCCACCCGATCTGCCCGTCCCCTCAGGACCGGACTCCGAGAGCGAGCTCACCGGCCAGAACGCATTGGGATTTGCGTGCAGTCCCCCTCGGACGCCAAAACCGGGGAATTTTCTCCCAATTCAGACATCCGCTCGAACACGCGGGCGGGCCACTGCCCTGTCCTGGCCGCCCGCTCCCTGCCAGCCGGCCCGGCGGCTCAGCCATCACTTCGCGCCGTTGCGGAGCCTGCAGGAGGGAGCCCGGAACCGGTTTGGTGGCGTTGGGGACCAGGCAGCTCGACCTGTATCGCGTGTCAGCGCCGGGTGACGTCGCCGACGACGGTCGTCACAAGCTCGGCGAGCGAGGTAGCCGTGCGCCAAGGTTCAAGAACGCCCGCCTGGATCCGGCTCATGTCGAACAGCGGCCACGAAGACGACGATTTCGACGACACCCGGTAGACAGCCATGAACGGAATATCGCGTACCGGCCGGTAACTGCGGGTAAACATACGGCTGAATTCAGCGGAAAACGGTGCACAGGCCCAGGCCCGGCTCAGGCCGCAGCGCCGGTGGGAGCCCTGATGGCGAGGAAATCCAATGAACTCATCGTGTCGATATGTCACCTTTAGTGCCAGAGTTTGGACACGTTGTCAATTTGGTCCGTTCGTTTGACCGACTATTTGTGGAAGCGCGCGGGACACGGACCGTATAGGCGGCGTAGGGTCGATGTAGAAGAAGCTCCAGCATTAGCTGTTGGGTCGAGACCCCGCCTGGCTGCTTGAACGCTTGGACAGTAGGGGAACGCCCATGTTTAACGTGATCTTGAGCACGTTCAAGTTCCGCGGGCAGGGGGTTGTGGCCCTGCGCGGAGAGCTTGATCTGGCTGACGCGCCGAGCGTCGCCGCGCAGCTTTCTGCGGCGGTCGAAGCTTATGGCCCGCGGGTTATCGTGGACCTCGAAGACCTGGAGTATATCGACTCCTCCGGCCTCGGGGTGCTGGTGCGCGTGTTGAAGAAGGCCAGGGGAAACGGTGGTGACCTGCCACTCGCCGCCCCGCAGGGGATGGTGCGCAGGGTCCTGACCGCCACGGGCCTGATGGGTGTCTTCTCGGTTTATCCCAGCTTGGAGGAAGCCGTGCAGGCAAGCCAGCCCCCGCTGCTGACCGCATGGTAAAGGAACGTTTGGCCGACGCGCCTGTTAGTTGCTGATTTCGCAGCTACTCGCGGGCGCGCCCGACGCAACGGGATGAATCCGTGACCTCAGATGCGGGCACCGTTTATCGGTACATGTCCGACCTGGCAGGTTAAGGTATGGCCCCGATATGTCAGCTATGCCTGGACACCGGGAGCCCGTGACGGCGCCGACCGCACCGCTTGATGCTGCTACGCGAAATGGCTGGACGGCCGAGATGAAAGCCGAATAGCGTGCGACGTATTTCGCTAATCGCAGCGTCCAGTTCGGCGATGGCCCGGTCAAGCCGCTGCGTGGCCTGCGGGACCTCGGTTAGCCCAAGCGCGATGTGCAGGTCCAATCCCACGGCGTGCAGCCGCCGGATTGTCCCCTCCCCAAGGCCTTCTTCCGCGAGGTCGTAGCTGGGTGCCCGAATCGCGGTGGCGTCGGCAGCCGGGCCGGGAACAGCGCCGGAGCCGGTGCCCTGCTCCGGCGCGCCCAGTGGCCCGCGCCACGTCGCGCGTCCCGTCGTGGTGTCTTCCGCCGGATTCTTCGTGACGGGCGGACGGACGTAGGGTCCACTTGCAGTCATGCCGGTTCCTTCGCCGGAGCGCGAAGCGTCGAGTGGGCGTGGGCTCATACCCGGTTCTGGCGGCCATGGCGTGGGTGTCACCGCGCGTGAGTCTGCGGCACGAGTAGCTGGTAGCGGGTTCACAGCGGCGGCTCCTTCGTGCCCGCCCGAACTGGGCGAAGGCGTCGGTGCCGCCGGGGTCCTGAGCGACGCGGATAACCATCCCGGACGGTTCCCGGGAGCAACGTGCCCAGGCTACGCCCGCGCCGTCCCCCTGCACAGGTCTAGGCGATCAGCGCGGCACTGCGGTGGTCACTGGTTATGTCCCGGTGTCTGGGCTTGGTATCCCACGAAGCGGGATGACCTTGGTCCGCCTACTGGTTCTGCACGGTGATTTGCAGCCCTGGCTGACGACAGCTTCCGCGACGTCACGGAGTTTGTGGCCGTGGTGGCGTGCGTAGATTACGCAGCTCGACGAAGGCGCGGCCGACGGAGATGCGCAGGCGTTCCGCGAGCGCACCCTTGGCTTGCCCGATCAGGACCCGGCTGTTGAGGGCGGCCTGAAGTTGCTTGCTCACGACCTCGCGGCGGCCGACGGCACGTTCGTGCAGGATGCCGATCGTGGCCACGTCTGCGAGCGCCTGGCCGAGCGCGACCGCCTCCTGGTCCAGGGCGACGGGCGCAGCGCTGAACAGGTTCAACGCTCCGATGATCTCGTCGCGTAGCCGCATCGGCAGTGCGTGCACTGTGCATGGCGGCAAACCCGTGATCGCGCGCGGCCAGGGCGAATTGGGGCCAGCGGCCGACCGCCCCGGTCAGGTCGGGACACGTACCGGCTGGCCGCTGTGGAAGCAGTCGAGGCAAGGGCACTCGGCGTTCTGCCGCTGGAACAACTCGGGCAGCCAGGCCTGTTCGGTAGACGCGGCGACCATGTTCAGGGTGCCGTCATGGTCGACAAGCAGCAGCCCGCAAGCGGTGACATCCGGCAGGTCGACGGCGCGGCGCGCCTGCCCAAACGTCCATACCCGGGCCGCACCCGACGTGAACTGCAGCGCGGCGCCCGCACACCACTGCGGCCAGTGTGGGGCCCCGAAAGCGGCTCGGCCAAGTCGCCGCCGGCCGCTGCGCAGGGTACGGTCAGGAACACAGATCAGCGCGGGCACTGCCGCACTCCAAAGCGGCCACTGCCGGCAACCGTCGCTCCGGACCACCCTGGCGACACGTCTTCCGCTGCCACGATGTGCATCCCAGGAGTTGTCACGGTGCGATCCCCCGAAGCAGACACAACCGTGACTGGGCGGCAGGCCCGGCCAGGTCTCCCGCCGAGCGCGGTGCCGCGTGGCAGCCAGTACGCCCAGCTGTCCCGCCAGGTCAGGCAGTCCGGGCTGCTGGAGCGGCGGCACAGGTACTACACCTGGAAGATCGCGGCCACCGCGGCGTTAATGGTCGCCGGATGGACGGCCTTTGTCCTGGTGGGCGACTCATGGTGGCAGCTGGCAGTGGCGGTGTTCCTGGCAATTGTCTTCACCCAGATTGGCTTTCTCGGCCACGACGCAGGGCACCGGCAGATCGCACGCTCCCGGCGTGCCAGCTACGTCCTTGGTTTACTGCACGGCAACCTCGGCATAGGGCTGAGCTACGGCTGGTGGGTGGACAAGCACAATCGTCACCACGCCCACCCCAACACCGAGGGTGCCGACCCCGACATCATGCTCAGCGTGGTGGCCTTCACCGCCACCCAGGCGCGCGCCGACCGTGGCGTGGCCCGGCACGGGTTCCGCTACCAGGCGTACTTGTTCTTCCCGATGCTGCTGCTCGAGGCGGTCGGCCTGCATGTCTCGAGCATCCGCGCGCTGACCCGCCGTGCCTCGCGCCATCGGGCGGTGGAGACGGCGCTGCTCGCCACCCATGTCGTCGGCTACCTCACGGTCGTGCTGCTTGTGCTTTCACCGCTGAAGGCCGTCGTCTTCGTCCTGGTCCAGCAGGGGCTGTTCGGCATGTACCTCGGCTGTTCATTCGCCCCCAACCATAAGGGCATGCCCATCCTTGACGCGGCAGACCAGAGCGACTTCCTGCGCCGGCAGGTGCTCACCTCACGCAGCGTCCGCGGCGGCTGGCTGACCGACTTCGCGCTGGGCGGCCTGAACTACCAGATCGAGCACCATCTGTTCCCCTCCATGCCCCGGCCCAACCTGCGGCGTTCCCAGGCGCTGGTCAGGGCGTTCTGCGAGGAGCGAGGGCTGCCCTACTGCCAGAGCAGCCTGGTGGGTTCCTACGCGCAGGCGCTGCGTCACCTCAACACCGTCGGCCGGGCGGCCCGCGCTGGCATGGCAACCGCACCTGCGCTCCAGGCTCCCGGCGATTAGCGGCGGGCCGCCATCAGCGACGCCCATTTAGGTGGCGGCCTCAGCGTGTTCGCTGTCCGCCGCCGCGGGATTCGCGTCGGCACTCGCAAGGTCGGTGCCAGCAGGGTCGGTGCCGGCAAGTAGAGCGAGGACTTCGCCGATGGCCGGCTCCCCACCGGCGGGTTCTGGTAGCGGGAGGTGGGCCTGGATCTGGTAGCGGTTGCGGCGCCCGTCTTTGTGCTTGACGACGTAGCCCGTCTCGGCCAGGTCGGTGACGATACCGTAGGCGCTACGTTCGGTGATGCCAACAGTGTCCGCGATGTCGCGTAGACGCACCCCCGGGTCGTGCGCGATGCACAGCAGTACCCGGGCGTGGTTGGTCAGGAAGCCCCAGTTCGTCACACTCCAGAAACTAACACAGAAGTTTTCTGGAAACATGTTGCTAGTTATCGGGCCGGAGGCTGTCAGCTGGCCCCGGTGTCATCCAGGAGCGGACATGCTTATCGTCCTCGTCCTGCGCATAGGATAGCTGACATCGCGCCGCAAGAATCGGTAAACCGCACGGCGAACCCCTTCTGGCACTCCCGCCCGCGCGGGACGGGCGCCGGTGCCGCCTCCCGGCCAGCCACACTCCCGGCGGCGGTTGCCGACGACACCGCTGCGCCCCCCAGGCCCCAAGAAAGATCAATGCCATGCCAGGAACCAACGGGCGCGACCCGGCCCGAACAACAACGCCGCCACGCCCGTCCGACGACCACACGACGGACGGCCCGTCCGCGCTGCCCGCTGCGTCTACCGCGCCGATGGGCCAGACTCTGGGTTGCTGAGCGGCTCACGGTCACCACGCGGGTCACCCGCCGGTTGGGCGGCCCCGGAACCCGCCGCATGCGCCGCAGGCGGTGCGCCATGCGGCAGCCGTTATGGTAATGGTCCTGATCGCTCGCTGCTTCTCAGCGGACCCCGGCGGCGTAGACCACCGCGTTGCTCAGGTAGCTACCTAGCCGCGGGTCGAAGGTGCCGCCGCACGTGATGAGCCGTAATTCCGCGTCGGGTGTGGGCCCGTAGACCAGCGTCGCGGGGAAATGATCCTTCGCATACATCTGCACAGCATCCACGCTGAACACCGCCAGCGTGCCATCCGCCCGCCGCACATACAGCAGGTCTCTCGCACGCAGCAGCCGTAGCCGGAAGAAGACGCCAGGCCCGCGCAGGGAATCGACGTGGCCGACGATGACCGAGGAGCCGATCGCGCCGGGTGGCGGGCTTTCCGTGTACCGGCCCGCCACGGCCGCGGTGGCTGGCACCTGGAGGGCGCCGGCATGCGTGGCGCCGAGGCGGATGATCTCCGTGCGGACGCCGATGACCGGGATGATCAGCTCGTCTGGCTCTGCGACCCGACCCGATGGGGCGGCACCGAGCGCACCCGCATACCCGTGCGGGACGGGCACCGGCGCCGCCGGTCCGACCGCCACAGGGCCGCGACCAGTCCAGCTGGCCAGCAGCAAGCCGCAGATACCCGTCCCCGTGACCAGGAGACCGCAGACGAGCACGGCCGCCGCGGCTGGCCTGCCGGACGATTTCATCATGTCACGGCAGCCGGATCGCGGCGTCAGCACGAGCGTGTCTCCCGCGGAAAGCCCATTCGCCTCGAGCGTGGCGGCCATCGCGGGATCGCAGGCCACGATGGCGCCGGGGCTGACCTGCTCTGTGATCCATCGCGCCGCAAGACTGCGAATGGCCGCAGCCGAGACAGCCGCAGGCGGCATGGCAACTGGGTTTTGGGCGTGCCGTCGAACTGGCCGCGCATGCCCCAGGCCGGGAGCGACGGCGGAGAATGCCGCGAGGACCACGGCGATCGCAAGCAGCCACCAGTGCCACCGGCCTGCTCGCTGGGTGCGTACTGGACCGGGTCGTGGCGGTCGGCCGTACCACCGACGATGGCGGGGCCGTGCCAGGTGACCGGCCGCAGGCGGCGACCCGTTTCCGATGACCCGCCATGACCTGGACCGAAACGCCCCGATTGCGGCGGTTGGACGGCGTGACCACAGTGCTGGCGGGCCGCTCGTTCCCTGCTGATCACCGCAGCCTGGGCGGCACCGTCCGGCCCAAAAAAGTGCTGCCACATCTCGAGCAGATCGTCATCGCCCTGGTATCGCGGCCAGGACCCTTGCGCGGCGAACCTCGGCCCTAACTGTGATTCGAGCGCAGCTGGCCAGCCAGGCCGCCCGTGCCACTGCTTGGCCGCCCGGGCGTGGGCTGCCAGCGGCTGCCCGCGCGGGAGCCGGGCCGGAGCGGGCCCGGCAGCATCCTGCCTCCCAGCGGTGCCATCAGCACCGGCCGGCCCGGCGTCACCCATTGCGCCGGTGTCGCCAGCCGCATAGGAATCCTTTTCACGCCGCCCCCTCGTGCTAATCCGGGCACGAGCGATACCAGTGATATATCACGGGAGAATTCCGGGCGTGACCTTATCCAGCCTAGTCGAGTTTTTACCATACCCACGCGATTCGATATGTGCGTATTGTGCCGCCGATTTCATGTCGTATATTGCAGAAAGCAATCTTTGCCAGTATTCCGCCCATTAGTTAGGTCTGGCTTGCGGCGTCCCGCAGGGCGGTGGTCAAAGTAGGTTCTGATGTGATGTGAGCTGGGCTTATTCGGCCGGGTGGACATATTTTCCAGTTGGTGGTATGCGTACCGGGTGACTGATGAGAGCTTTGAGGTGAAGGTCCGGCTGATCGGCGCGGCGGAGACCGGGTGGTACAACGAGCTGATGGCCGGGCACCACACCCTGGGGGCGGCGGCCTCGGGCCGGGTGCTGCGGTACGTGGCGGAGGCCGGCGGGGTGCCGGTTGTGCTGGGGACGTTCGGGTCTGCTGCGTGG
>DATIYI010000104.1:0-5578 GCA_035517695.1 Streptosporangiaceae bacterium | reverse complement strand
TTGGTTGAGCAGGCCATTGTGGACGCCTACGACGAGTACGAGCAGCTCGTCAGCTTCCACGTCGTGATCGAGGAGCATCTGGCCGTCCCGTTCCAGACCACCGTCTTGGGCGATGAGGTGACTGTCACCAAGATCGACCTGCTATCGGGCAGCGGGATTGTCGCGATCTGTTCCCGCGGGAAGCACCGGCAGGCCATCGGCATCCTGGATCTGCCGCTGCCCACCCCGTCCCCTGCCGGTACCGAATGGATCGACGCCTACCGGCACTGGGCCACCTGACGATAAGAGACTATGAGCGAATACCAGTACTACGAGTTCCTGGCCGTCGACCGCCCACTGGACGAACGGCAGCAGGCCGAGGTCCGTGCGCTGTCCACCCGGGCGCGGATCACCGCCACCAGCTTCACCAACGAGTATCACTGGGGGAACTTCCGCGGCGATCCACGCGCAATGATGGAGCGCTACTACGACGCCCACCTCCACGTCACCAACTGGGGCACGCACCAGGTGATGCTCCGCCTGTCCCGCACACTCCTCAGCCTCAAGGTCGCCGAGCAGTACTGCATCGACCCCCACGTGGCCGCCTGGATCTCTGGGGAATACCTCATCCTCGACCTGACCAGCGAAGACGAAAGCGGGGACTGGGTCGACGGCGCCGAGGATTCCCTATCGGCCATCGTGGGCGTGCGCGCTGAACTCGCCGCCGGAGACCTACGTCCCCTTTACCTGGCCTGGCTGGCAGCCTACGGAACCTGGGAACGCGACGAGGACGCCTTCGGCTACGACGAAGAAGGTGAACTCGAACCACCCGTGCCCGCTGGCCTGGGAGGCCTCACCGCGCCGCAGCGCACCCTGGCTGACTTCCTGCGCCTTGACGCAGACCTGCTCACGATCGCAGCCCAGGCGAGCCCGCACCTGGCCGATATGAAAGACGATCCCGGCAAGCTGGCCAAATGGATCACGGATCTGCCGGCGAAAGACAAGGACAAGCTCCTGCGCCGGGTTGCCCTGGGCCATGGGGTCCAGGTCCAGATGGAACTGCGGCGCCGATTCCGCGGTAAACCGGTCACCACCAGCGACGGCCGGCCCCGGCGCACGGTGGCCGAACTGCTGGACGCCGCCGCCGAAGCCCGGCACAAGCGCCGACGGCTGGCCGAAGCCGCGCGTGCCGTGCAGGAGGCTCACCAAGAACGAGGACGATTGCTGGCCCGCGAGAAACGGCTGGACGTTCTGGCCCGGGACCCGGAAACGGCGTGGGCACGCGTCGAAACGCTGATCGACAGCCGGAAGCCAGGAGACTATGACGCGGCGGTCGACCTGCTCAAAGACCTGCAGGCCGTTGCCCAGCGGGCCGGTCACGCCGAGGAGTTCGCTCAGCGATTCGGGCTACTGCGCCGACAGCATCACCGCAAGCCCAGCCTCATCGCCCGATTCGACCAGGCCGGTCTGGCCATCACGCCGACCAGCCGGTGATCCGATCCTGCACCGCATCTGCGGTGGTCGGTGCCTATGAGGCTATCGTGTTAGGACCCGGCTCGCGCTCCGGCTTCCTTCCCCGGCGACCACGCTGCCCCGCGGTCATGACCGGCTCCCGAACAGGAACTTACCGGTCAGCACGCATTGGCTTATCGGTGCCCCTCGCTCCTCGGACACGCTATTTGTACATGTCCAGCCGTTTTGTGGCACCGTGAATATTCGGCCTGCCCGGGGCGCCGCTGCTTAATCCAGGCCCGGCTCGCTCAGACCATGGGCGTTTCCTCCGGCGGGTCTTCCAGATCGAGCGCTGCGAGCTGACCGCCAGCGACGCCGTCGCCCGCTACTCGGAGCTTTCAGCGAGCGGCCGGATCCGATCGCCAGCTCCGGCGACCACACCCGCAGCGTCACCACGACGGAGGCTGTATGAGAGAGACTGCGCTGTCAGAGCTGCGCTGCCGCTGTCTCTGCCCCCATGAGGGCGCGTCGGTTACATGGCGTGCGACGGGTTGGGCACCGCTTCCGGTGTGGCTGCTGTCATGGGTGCTGCCAGGACGGGCGGGAGCCGCTTGAGGACGGTGGGCGTGATACGGCGGTAGGCGGTGGGGTCAACGGGCATGAGCCAGTGCCACGCGCGTACCGCGGCGCTGACGTTGACGTCGAGATCGCCGAGCACTTCATCCACGTTGTGCAGCGAGAACGGGATGATTTTCCCGCCGCGGCAGTGGTGGGTGTCGGTGGCGGCGTCCATGAAGGCAAGCTGGCCAGCGACCTGCTGGCGCATGTCCGCGGGCTTGGGCAGCGCGACCGCGCCGGCCAGGTCGGCGGCGATCCAGACCGCGGCCATCTCCGCATTGAGCGGGCTGAAGAACGAGGAGTTGTAGCCGTTGAAATACAGGTCGGGCACATCGACCGGGCGGATCTGCCGGTACAGCAGGAAGTTACCGCGCTCATCGAGTACCTGATGTTCGAGGTCGGCGGGCAGGAACGGCACGCCCTGGGTGAACCCGGTCGCGCAGACGATCAGGTCAGCGGGGAGCTGGGTGCCGTCGTCGAGCTCGGCGGCGGGCTCCCCGTCGTCGGCCAGCAGCCGGGCGATGGTCCGGTTCGGGTGGACGACGATGCGGCCGGCCGCGACGCCCTCGTAAAAGCCCTCGGTGGAGAGGCCGATCGCGCCGCGCACGATGTCCTCCATCTGTCCGGGCGGTACCAGACGGAGCTGCTTGAGCCCGAACTGGCGGACCGACGCTGAACCGATCGAGTTGATCATCCGGCCGCGGACTCCGTTGGCCGGACCATGCAGGAACTTCTCGACGCCACGCGGACGCAGATACTTGAAGAGGGCCTCGCCCATGCGGGTCAGTAGCAGCATCTTGAAGTTGAGGAAGCCGCCGATACGGCGCGGTACTTTCCACAGCAGATGCCTGGCGATCACGTCGGTGCTGGCCGCCACCTGGCTGACCGGCACGGTGATGTCGCAGGCTGATTTGCCGTACCCGACAATGAGCACGCGCTTTCCCCTCGCCTGCTCCTCGTCATGCAGGTCGGTGCCTGCGAGCACCTGACCGCCGGCCGCTGTGAACTCGGACTCACCCGGATAGCGCGGCACGGCAGGCTCGCAGAACACCCCGTTGGCTACCACGAGCTTGTCGACGTGGTCGGTCGTGCCGGTGGCGCTGATGGCCCAGCCGCCATTGGGCGCGGGCGTGGCCGATGTCACCTCGGCGGACAGGCGCAGCGCCGGGTCGAGGCCGAAGTGACTGGCGTAGGCCGCGAGGTAGGCCTGGACCTGGTCGCCGGTCGGCCACTCGGGATACTCGCGCGGCATGGGATAGTCCGACAGGGAATACTGCGCCTTCGGGCTCTGTGTGGTCAGTCCCGGGTAGCGGCGGGTGCGGCTCCATACGCCGCCAACGTCGGGGGCCTTGTCGTAGACGACGACCTCGTGCCCCGCCTGCTTGAGCACCTTGGCGGTGGTCAGCCCGGCGACCCCCGCACCTATGATCCCGACGCGCATGGTCAGCTCACTTCGGGCGGCAACTGCAGCATGATGCCGAAGTCCGCCATGATCTGCTTGATCTTGCTGATGTCCTTGGGGCCGGGCGGCATGTCGGCCAGTGCCTGGTAGTAGCCCTCAAGACCGGCTGGCGACACCACCGACATGACACGGGACTCCTCGTCGTAGGTGTTGCGGAATGTATGGACGACGTCGCGTGGCAGGTACAGGTAGTCGCCCTGGCCGAGGGTGAAGTCCTCACCGCCGAGGTGAACGTCGAGCTTGCCGGTCAGGCAGACGAACGACTCGTCTTCGCGGGTGTGGATGTGGGCTGGCGGCCCGTCGGTGCGCGGCGGGATAGCGTACTCGAACAGGGAATACGCGTCGCGCGTGGACTTGCCGTTGGTTTTCACGGTGATGCCGAGGCCGATAGCCGCGATCTGGTGCCCTTCGCGCGAGGGCAGCATGTAACCGCTGCCAAGACTCATCGTCGCCTCCTCAGGTCGCACACCGCGTGATTCGCATGTGTGTAATGTCACAGCGTGCGGCGGCCCGGCCAGCGACGCAACAATCCGTCCCGCTCAGCGGGACTGGGATCGGGGCCGGCTGGTGTAGGCGCGGGACGCCGCGGCGGCCGCCATCCGCACCGCAGGCCCGATGCGGTCGGCCCGTACCAGCTGGCTGGGGCCGGTGACCGACAGCGCCGCGGCGACGTCGCCGAGCGGGCCGAAGATGGGCGCAGCGACGCAGCTCACGCCTATGTTGCCCTCCTCGCGATCGATCGCCCAGCCGCGCTCGGGTACCGCGGTCAGCTCCCGCATGATGGCCACCGGGCTGGTCAGCGTGCGCGGGGTGCGGGCCGGCAGCGGGCCGGCCAGCGCCGCATCGATGACCTCCGGCTGTGAGTAGGCGAGGATCGCGCGGCCCAGCGCCGAGCAGTACGCCGGGATCATTCCCCCGGTTTGCGACAGCATCGGCATGGGCCGGTGCCCGGTGATCTTCTCCACCACCAGGACCTGCGTGATGTCCAGCACGCCTAGCTGCACGGTGATCTTCGTGGCCTGGTGCAGGTCCTGCAGAAACGGCAGCGCCGCCTCACGCAGCTCCAGCCGGATCGGCGCCAGGCTGGCGATCTCGAATAGGCGGTTGCCGATGCGGTACCGGCCACCGGGCTTTTCCAGCCACCCGAGCCGGATCATCCGGCCCGCGGTCCGGTGCGCGGTCGAGCGGGGCAGCCCGCACCGCGCGACTAGGGCGGCCAGCGTGAGCTCGCGGTGGGTGGCGTCGAACGCAGCCAAGATCGCCGCCGCCCGGTCCAGCCCGCTGTCGGGCAGCTCGCCCTTGGCTGACACGGTGTCCCGCTGAGTGGGACTCACCGTTGGTTCCGCCGCGCCATACCGGTCAGGCTAAACCCATCACCACATCGGGCACGAGTCCCTGGGAGACGGCCATCACCGTACGGACCGCACTGATCGGCGGCGGCGCCACCGGCATCGGCTTCGCGATCGCCGCGCGCCTCGCGCTGACGTACCGCGTCGTCATCACCGGCCGGCATCCCGGGCCGCTGGAGAAGGCGGCGGCGCGGCTGCAGGAGCGGACGGGGACGGCGGTCGGCACGCTGACCAGCGACATAGCAGCGCCGGATGCGGCCGCCGCGATGGACGCGATGACCGCCAGGTACGACCCGCCGGACGTGCTGATCTTCAACGCCGGCGGCCCCCCGCCCGGCCGGATCCTCGACATCACCGACGACACCTGGCGGGCCAGCGCCGAGCTGCTGCTGCTCGGGCCGCTGCGGCTGGCCCGGCTCGCGCTGCCGGGCATGGCATCCCGCGGCTTCGGCCGGCTGGTGTTCGTGACCTCCGCCGCGGTACGCCAGCCCCAGCCGGACCTGGCGGTCTCGGTGGTGCTGCGCGCTGGGGTCACCGCCACCGCCAAACTGCTGTCCCGGGAGCACGCCGCCGACGGGGTCACCGTCAACTGCATCGCGCCCGGCGCCACCGGCACCCAGCGCCGCCGGGACGTGCTGGCCGCCCGGGCGGCGCGGGACGGCCGGCCGCTCGCCGAGGTGGACGCGGCCGACACGGCGGAGGTCCCGGCCGGCCGTCC
>DATIYI010000103.1:0-2079 GCA_035517695.1 Streptosporangiaceae bacterium | reverse complement strand
CCGAAGGCATCTACGCCCGCATCACCCAGCGGCTGCTCGCCATGGCCGCCGCCATCTGGCACAACTGGGCCGCCGGTGAAACCGTCAAGCGGTCGCTGATCAGCTATGACCACTGAACCCATAAGGAATCACTCATCTAGGCCGACGACCTGTATGAGCTGATCACCGAGCGGGCCAGCCGGTCCCTGGTACTGACCTCCAACAGGGCACCCCAGGACTGGTACCCGCTGTTCCCCAACCCCCGTCGTCGCCGAATCCCTCCTCGACCGGGTCATCAACAACAGCCACCAGGTCTTCATGAACGGGCCCAGCTACCGGCCCAGAAAGCGGCTCGGCCAGCGTGTCACCACGACAGGGAAGGAGGCCAGCCAGTAGAACAGAACCAGGCCAGGCCCTGGTCAATTACGTGAGCAACACCCCTGCGCAATAACGTGACCGCCGACAGCTAAGCCCCCGCAAGTGAAAAGTGAAAAGGTAGTTCTCGTGAGTGGATTTCCGTGGTCGACGCTGATCACCGCCACGGCGCCCGTGGTGGCAGCCTTCGGCGTGGTCTGGCTGACAGAGCGTTCTAGTAGCAAGCGTGCCGCAGCCAAGGCGCTGAGAACCGCCGAGGCTAACGAGAAACGCCAGGTCCGGGACGCTTATGCCGACGTGATAAAGAACGGCCGGATGCTGGCGGCGGCCCGGAGGGACCGTGATTATCGGGGTACATCTGACATGGACGTGGATCGGCAAACCCGTGAGGACGTAGTGGCGCGTAGACGCGAGCTCAACGCGGCCGTCGCCATCGTCGACCTCACGGGTTCTACCAATGCCCAGGCCGCTGCACGGAACATGCTGAAAGTCTCGAAGCCCGGCCTGGGCCAGGAACTGAAAGCCGAGCCCCTTGAGAATGCGATCGACGAGTTCATCCAGGCCGTCAGGGTCAAGGAATCGGGCACTGGCGGGCAGCGAAACGGGCGGGGTAGCGCGGACTAGGCCTGAGTTGCCCGCTGCGGTAATGTGAGCCCTCGCCATGCCGTACCTGAGCGATAGCCCGCGACTCGGCAGCATCATCACCGCTGTGATCCTCGTCCCGCTCGCCCAGCTTCTCGTCGGCGGCCATTAGGTAATCCTCGGTACCCCGCATGTCGGTCCTCTCCCTCTGGTTGTTGTGCTGATCGTCGGATCCGCTCGGCAATGCCGGCCGTCCCGGCGTTCTCGGCGACCAGCGCGCGAACCCTGCTCGGCGACCGTCACCCAGACTGGCGCCTCGACTACGGCAGCCTGCTCGAATGCGCCTGACGCATCGGTGAACTTAGCTGGGCCCTCCCACTGAGATGACGGGAAGCCAGAGCCAGCGCGGACGAGCTGGGTTGGCTGCGTGAAACGCTGACCCTCAACGCCGTCAGTGACAACCCGGACGACGATGAAGACGATGAGCTGGACCGGCTCTGACAGCAGGAAGTCCAGGTGAACCGAAGGTAAAGGCTGCTTTCTGAGAGCCGACCCGTGAGGCCGTGATGGGCGTACCCGCTATGGACCGAGGACGCCCGCTATCGACGTGGCTGCCACCAGGGGCGGAGCCGGCAGGCCGCCGAGGCCGAGGGTCCGTGTGGTCCACGGGCCCGGCAGAAGCGGCAAGGAAGAGTGCGGCGGCGTTTCATAGGCGGCCACCTGTGAAACAGCCCGCCCGCCAGATGCCGGCAGGGCGAACCGTGTTTCACGGGTTGTTGCATACGGCTGGCCGGATGACACACCCCCATGAAACGATCCGCGGGTGAGCGCCGGCGGCTTCCTGCGCGCCGAGGCGAACGACTGCCCGATGTCCGCCTGCGCGGCCCCGGCAGGGTCGCCGTGCCGGACCGGCAAGGGCAAGGTGGCCGCGCAGTATCACACCGCCCGGTTCCGGCTCGTGCCGCAGCTGGCGAAGGCGCTCAGCGTCCCGGTCCCGCCGCCGCGCAGGCCGGGCTCGGCCTGGACCGGGCTGCCCCGGCCGCCGGCGCCCGGTGCCGTGCCGGCCGGGCACGTCCGCATCGGGTACGCCCGTGCCTCCACCGCCCGCCAGTCGCTGGACACCCAGGCCGGCTCCCTGCGCGG
>DATIYI010000102.1:0-22642 GCA_035517695.1 Streptosporangiaceae bacterium | reverse complement strand
CCAGGCCACCCTCGCCCGCTGGTGCCGGATTCGCAGCTACCTCGACTCCGCCACCGCCCACGGGCTCACCGCCCTGGACGCCGTCAGTGCCGCCCTAGCCGGCAAACCCTGGCTCCCGCCGCTCCCCGCCGGCGACCTGCTTGCAGCATGAAAACCCACAGGTAACAGACACCCCTGAATGGACACAAAGCACGATCACGGAATCGACAGTAGTGCCTGAACCAAGCCGAGAACACGCAGTTCAGAAAGCCAAATCCCATTTCTGAGCAGCACCGGCTCGCCATGGCGCCATCAAGGACCTATGGCGCTTTACAGCCGCTCGGACCATTGTATGGCCCGCCGAAGCTGAACGAAGAACTAAAGTACTCCCCGTAGCCGCCAGGCGTCCGGTCGGAGTCCCAGTACTGCGGGTAGTCGGGTCCCATCAAGGTGACCTGCGCTGCAGGTTCTGCGGGGTCCAGTATGGAGCCGCCGTATCGGAATTCCATATCTGATACACTCGCCGCGTTTCGTCCCGAACCGTAGTTGCCGTTTCCCATGGGCGTGCAGCGATAGATGCTACTACTGCTCGGCGTGTACACTTCGCCGGACCATGAACCACGGTCAAATTCAAATTCACACTCAACGCCACAACGCCACCAGGACCCAGCCATCTTCGCGATGTACTGATTCTGGTACTGGAGGTACCAGAATTTGTCCCGGGTATCGAAACCCACGGAGAACAATGCGGGCGTGCCGCCGATAGCCATGCCCGCCGAATACTTCGACGACAGTTTCAGGTAATCGCCGGGCGGGCATTCAGGGCCACTGTTCAATCCCTCCTGGCAATAATCGTTCAACGGAGAAAGGTTCTGGGGAACGTCGCGGCTGAAAGAGACGAACAGGTGCGGAACTTCGCTGCCGTGCTGATGTGCCGGGTCCACGAGCCATCCGAGCTCGATATCACCGTTTCCATGGAGGGCTATCTGCGCCCTCGAGTAGGCTGGGGATTTGACTGCCAGCTGCTTCGGCGCAGTGAAACGCCCGGCCACCGAAGTTACCACGGGATAGCTGTGGGGATTGCCCACATCCGCCTCCACGTAGCAGTGAGGTGCGGTGTCGGCCACGTTCCCGCAGGACGGCCCGGACGCGGCCGAGGACACCCCCTGCGGGCCCGGTACCGCGATCACCGCTCCCGCGGCCACGAGCGCTATATGCCGCCGTGCTCGTATAGTCACCCTGACCGCCCCCGCGCAAGGCCCAGCCCCGGAGAATTGGCGGGAGCCGGCATGCCAACGCGCCATAAAATTAGCAAACTTGCTATGTACCGGCCCGGCTGTCAAGGGACAAGCGGGACACCGCGCCGGGTCAGCCTAGGAAGTATCCCCGCTGGTCCGCGATGGCCAACCGAGCTTCGCGGCTTTTATGTCAGTGAGACCGAGACCCGCGAAGCCTACGAGGTGGGTGAAGTTGAACATGTGACAGTGAGTAAGCGGAGCGCGACGCAGCGCTGCGGGAGGTGATCACGCACCTGCCCCCAAGCCTGTGGGGTGCCAAAAGTCGGCCAGTGCAGGTGACCTGCGGACGCACGGGAGTGGTGTGGAGTCCGACATGATGATCAGACGTGTCGATGCGCCTGCTGTACCTGATCTTCGTCCGGCTCTGCGGCCGGCTGGTCCTGCTTGGTCGTTCGCAGGGGTCCAAGAACGTCGAATTGCTGGTACTGCGGCACGAGGTCGCGGTGCTACGCCGTACTAATCCTCGGTTCAGGCTGGCCTGGGCCGACCGTGCCGCGGTGATCAATCTGGGTCGAGCCGGCGCACTGAGATCATCGCGAGCCCGAGGTCGCATACCTTGTTCAGCAGCCCGTGCAAGGCGGGGCCTGATCCGCTACTGGGCCGCAGATGACCGTCTGGTTGCCGTCGCTGTTGACCTGGAGGCCCTCGAACCACGCGGTGCAGCGGCCGCCGAGGACCCCCTGGACCGGGATCTCGTAGCGCATCCGATGCCATGTGCTCACGGCCCCGTTTCTGCCAGTGGCCATCGGCACCGGCGCCCTGGTCATGGAGCGTTCGAGCCTGGGTGCAGCCATCTGTACCGTCCGTAGGTCTAGGTCTGTGGACCTGGACGCTGCAAAGGCGCGGCGGGTCTGGCGTCACGCGAAGGTCTCGGTGGGGTGGTTGTTCGTGCACGGAACGCCAGACGCAGTCGCCGACACGGTCGCGGCATACGCGCGCGCTGGCCTGGACCGCCTGATCCTCATGTCCGCCCTCCCCGAGATGAGCCAGGTGTCAGCCCTCGCTGAGCCTGCCCTTCCGCTGTCCTCCTGACGGATGCACTCTGAGCGACGTAGAACAGACCTCATGGAGCCGAACAGCTCATCTGTACGGCCTCGTCGCTTCGGACCCGGGGACGCATCACTAGGGGCGGCGGATCGGCGTGCTCGGGAGTTGACGGTCGGCTATACCGAACGCGCTCTAATAACACCTGTAGGGAGTCGCCCGCTCCCGGCCACGCTCGGGCATCATGGATTCCACGGATCGGGGATTGCATCGAGTTGAACGAGTAGCCCAAGCCAGTCGACCCCGACCCAGTTGCTGATAATCCGGCCATCTGCAAAGCCGAACATGTCCAAACCCCACACGGAAACCGCCCGTCATGTCGGTTGACGACCACGGACTCCGCCAAGATCGGTTCCGCTAAACGTGTACCGCGCCACCGCGCGATCTGCCGACATCACAAGGTCGTCGATCGTCACCCGCAGATCGGGGAAGCCCTCGTGATAGCTGCGGATCGCCTTGAGCTTCGCTTCGGCGCCGTGGAGTCCAGGCGCACCGGCATAGGAGAAGTCCGGGTGGAACAGATCTTCAGCAAACTCGTATCGCCGGCCCGTCCATACCTCGTCGTACAGGCCGCGCACGACTTGCTCGATGCGTGCATTGTCCTCCACCGCATCACCTCCCAGCTCGCTTGTCACGTCCTGCCACCGGCCACACTGTCAGCCCGGAGGAGCCGGCGCTAGCGCCTCTCGCTCGAAACCGGCTATGAGCGGTCGATTCCGGTGGCTCAACGGGCTGCGTCAGTCCGCGTCGGTGCCGGGGCCAGGGCGGACCGACCCGGGTGCGGCGGTGCCTGTGCCGTGGGTGCTGGCCGGAGCAGTGCACGTGGCGCATCGGGCATGCCCCGGCCGCCTGGACTGCGCTGCTCAATCACCTGCGCCGAGTCGGCCACGCCGACGCCGCGATCGAAGCTGCCGGCCTGGCCCGCCGCTCATCACGAGGGACGTTGATCGATATGTTCCGCGACCGGGCGATCTTCCCGATCAAGAGCGAGGACGGGCAGACGGTGGCGTTCATCGGCCGCGCGCGCCCCGGCGGGCGTGCAGACACGCCCAAGTACCTCAACAGCCCAGGGAACCAGCCTCTAGACGAAAGGCGAGGTCCTGTTCGGTCTCCACGAGGCCCGCGCCGCGCTGGCCGAGGTGCTCGCCCTGTCATCGTCGAGAGCCCGTTCGATGCGATCGCGGTCAGCATCGCCGACCCTCGCCAGTTCGCCGGAGCCGCTCTCGTGGGTACAGCGCTCACCGGCGAACAGGCCTCGCCGATTCGGAGCGCCGAGGAACTGCAGCGATCGTGCCGGTGCCGGTGCACATATCGGCCGTTCCCGTGCCAGGCGGCGCGCTAGTGCACTCATTACGTCGTACCGCGGGTGCGAGCCGCTTGACGCCTGCAACCCCAGTCGGTGGCCGCAGCGAGGCGGTGTGCCAGCTCGGCCGCAAGATGGCGGCCCTGCTCGGATTCTCAGGGTCGGCGTGCCCGATGTGCTGCTGCCCTGGCTGAGCCCCCAGGCAGCCGGGAACGCGGCCGGCGGTTCAAGCCGCCGGCCGCGCTGGCCGTTGTGGTGACGTGGCTGGCCATCAACGGGTGGTCCGGTGGCGGAACAGCCAGGATGCGCTGGTGACGGCGATGGCCAGGATGGCGGCGCAGCATGCGATCGCGATCCAGGCCTCGTGACCGGTGGCCGCGCCGGTTGAGGTGTGCCCCGTCCACAGGCTGCGCATGGTCTCGACGACCGGGGTGAACGGCTGGTGCCCGGCGATCCAGCGTAGCGGGCTGGGCAGGGTGCGGGCGGGCACGAACGCGGTGCTCAGGTAGGGAATGAACATGAGGACGAAGGCAAACGAGTTCGCCGCCTCGGCGCTGCGGGCCAGCAGGCCGACTGCGGCCGCGAGCCAGGACAGCGCGAGGATGAACAGCACGATCATCCCGGATGCGGCGATCCACCCAGCGGGCGAGGCGGCCGGGCGCCAGCCGACGCCCAGGCCGACGCCGATGACCAGGGTGGTCGCGATCAGGTTGCGGGCCAGGCTCGCGACAATGTGCCCGATCAGGATCGACGAGCTCGCGATCGGCATGGATCGGAACCGGTCCACGATGCCGTTGGACATGTCGGTGGCGACGGCGACCGCCGTCGTGCCCGCGCCGAACCCGGCGCACAGGACGATCAGACCGGGGACGACATAGTCGACGTACCTGCCGCCAGTGTTCAGGGCGCCGCCGAAGACGTAGACGAATAGCAGCATGAGCACGATGGGTAGCATGAGCGCGGTGGAGAACGCCTCTGGGTCGCGCAGCGAGCGGCGCGTGCTGCGGGTCACCATGACCTGGGCGTCGGAAACGGCATGGGCGAGGCTCATCGGGCCAGCTCCTTCGTAGCAGCGGACGTAGTCGTAGCGGCTTCGCCGCCGGTGAGGGACAGGAAGACGTCATCGAGGCTCGGGCGGTGGGTGGATAGCTTTAGCGCGGGCGCGCCGGCGGCCTCGAGGTGGCCGAGCAGCTCGCGGACCTGGGCGGCCGAGCCGTTCGAGGCGACCTCGAGGATGTGCAGCCGGCGGTCGGCCCGGACCGGCTCGAACTGGCAGCGCGCGCGATCGTAGCTCTCGCGGTCGCCGAACTGGAGCCGGATGACCTCCGTGCCGATGCTCGACTTCAGCTGGTCGGCGGTGCCGCGGGCGACGACCTGGCCGTGGTCGAGCATGGCGATCGTGTCGGCCAGCTGGTCGGCCTCCTCGAGGTACTGCGTGGTCAGCAGGATCGTCACGCCATCGTCGGCCAGGTCGCGGACGGCGCCCCACACCTGGTCGCGGCCGCGCGGGTCCAGGCCGGTCGTCGGCTCGTCCAGGAAGACCAGCTCTGGCCGCTCGATCATGCTGATCGCGAGGTCGAGGCGGCGCTTCATGCCGCCGGAGTAGGTCCCCACCCGCCGGTCGCGGGCGTCTTCCAGGTCGAAGGCGGCGAGCAGCTCGGCGGTCCGGGCCCGGGCTGGCCGGCGGGGCAGGTGGAGCAGCCGGGCCATCATCTCCAGGTTCTCCTGGCCGGTCAGCTTGTCGTCCACGGCGGCATGCTGGCCGGTGAGGCTGGTCGAGCGGCGCACGCCGGCCGGGTCGGTGAGCAGGTCATGGCCGGCCACCGCGGCCGTGCCCGCATCCGGGCGGACCAGGGTAGCCAGGATGCGGACCATCGTGGTCTTGCCCGCGCCGTTCGGGCCGAGAAGGGCGAAGACCGAGCCGGCGTCGATGGCAAGATCGACATGATCGAGTGCGAGGTGGCCGCCGAAGGACTTGGTGATCCCGGAGGCCATTACTGTGTATGGCATACACGAATCGTATGTGTGATACACAGTTATTGTCAAGCGGGCCACGATGAAACACGGGCTGGCGGAAGAGAGCAAGCCGATGACCAGCGAGGAACGGCCGGTTCTGCCGCCAGGCCTGGACCTTCTGTGGGGGCGGCGCGCGCCGGGCCGCCGCGGGCCCCGGCGGGGACTATCGATCGACGACATCGTCGCGGCGGCAATCCGCGTCGCTGACGCAGAGGGCCTCGACGCGGTCTCCATGGCCCGGGTGGCCAAGGAGCTCGGCTTCACCACCATGTCGCTGTACCGGTACGTAGCCAGCAAGGATGAACTCCTGCAGCTGATGTGGAACGGCAGCGCCCAGGGCGCCGAGGATCTGAAGCTGGAGGGCGACGGCTGGCGGCCGCGGCTGCGGTCCTGGGTCATCGTGCAGCGCGAGATGCTCGACCGCCACCCCTGGATCACCCAGATGCCGATGGCCACCCCGCCGCTGGCACCCAACTCCCTTGCCTTCGTCGAGCGCGGACTGGAGGCCCTGGACGGAACCGGGCTGCGCGACGACGACAAGCTCCGGGTCATCGGCCTGCTCAGCTCCTACACCCTGAGCGAGGCCCGGATGGCGAACGACGCAGCCCGCGCAGCCGCGGAGGCCGCCGCCGGGAGCGCGACCGCCCCGGGCTGGAGCTACGAGGCTCTGCTCCGGGAGCTAGCCGACGCGCAGACCTACCCGCGGCTGCACCGGCTCGCCTGGTCCGCAGACCTCGGCGGCAGCCCGTCGGGCTTCGAGGAACGGGAGGAGTTCCTGTTCGGCGTTGACGCGATCCTGGACGGCGTCCAGGCCCTGATCGGCCGGAGCAACGCCGCCGGAGCGCAGTGAGCCCGCGCATCGCCTCTTCTCGCCCGAGCCGGACGTTGGTGCGCGGCAGCCCGTTCTTGGTGCGCCGCAGGTAGCGGCGCAGTGTCGGCTTGGCCTTGAGCTGCCCGGCGAGTTCGTCGCGCTTGCCCGCGGGCCAGGAATCCGAGCCGCTGATGAGGCCCTGCAAGTGGGCGGCGAGCCGCTCGCGCACCGCGGCGTCCCGTTCGGCGGCCTCGGGGTTGTGGCAGATCACGAACCGCTCGGCCCGCACCCCGTCCCCCCGGGGAGGAACCCAGATCTCCTTGACTCGCAGGTTCCCGGCCACGGTGTGATAGCGGCCCTGGCCCGACCGGCAAGCCGATTGACTCCCGCGATGACTGGGAAGACTGGCGCAAGCCCCTCAAGTCCGCGGGAGTCCGGGAAACTCGCGTGCACGACGCCCGCCGCACCGCAGGGACTCTCCTGCTGGAGCAGGGCATCGACATCCGCGTTGTGCAGCAGATCCCCGGACATTCTCAGCTCAGCCAGACCCAGCGCTACACCCACGTCACGGAGAAGCTCACGCAGCACGCCGCCGATCAGATGAGCAAGGCATTTTGGGCATAACGATGCCAATGGCAACCGCAACCAGAACTGCAACCACACGGGCGTGAAATACTACGCGATGGGGCATGTATAACCAGGTCAGGACGGGTGCGCCGCCAGGGACTCGAACCCCGAACCGCAAACATGGCGCGCAGACCGAACCGGATCGGCGTGTGCTGTGCGTAGTCACTGCTGATAGGCACGGGAGCGCGCGCGGTCGCAGCTACCGCTTGGACAGGCCGTCCGCACTAGTATCTGCATGCCCGCGCGGTGCGCCTGTGTCGGGCGGCCAGGCTACCTTCCAGCTCCGGTCGCCGATCCGGGCGACCACGTCGATGGTGCCGCCGAGCGCGGCAACGTAGCCCCGGACCACATCGATGCCGGAGATCTCGCCGTGCTCGATCTTGGAGACGCGGGCCTGGGACACGCCGAGGACATTGGCCAGCTCCGCCTGGGTCAGCCCAGCCGCAGCGCGCATCTCGGCCAGCTGATGGCCGCGCACGTAGGCTTCCCGGCGCTCACGGGCTGCGGCCTTGCCCGCGGACTGCTCTTCGCTGGTCCGCGCGTCAGCCGCGCGGCCCTTGGCCCTGACCTCGCTCCACTTGACGTAGCCGCCGCTCATCGCTTCCTCCTGCCGTGTCGCCCGCGACTGGGAAGATCGCCTCGCGCCTGGGATCGAACGCGAACAGCAGCCTGATCTCGGTCGTGCCTGATGACGGCGACCGCAGCTCCTTCATGTTGTGGTAACGGCTGCCCTTGACGCGGCCAGCGAGCGGCCGCCGCAGAGCGGGGCCTTCGGAAGCCAGCTGATCGATTGAGTCCTCAATCAAATCAGCGGTCTGCGGGTCGCTCTTGCACAGCGCGAGATACCACCCCTCGACCTCAGGATGGAGGCTTATCTCCCACGCCGCAATCCGGATTATAACCTATCGGTCATGTGCGGGTCGGCGCCTTCGAGTTGCATAGCAGCTTCGGCTGGTGAATGCCGCGGGTCTTTCCCGCCGAGGCCGTGGTGAGCTACGAGCTCATCACCTCGGTGGCGGTCATGGTGCTGGCGCTGCTCGCCCAGGCCTTCAGCCGGGCGGCCCTGTTCGAGTTCCCGGTGATCATGGCCGTGCTGCTGTACGGCAGCGGCCTGGTGTTCGCTCATGCGCTGGAGGAGTGGCTGTGACCGCCCGTGACGTGCTGAGCTGCGTGTTCCTGGTGCTGGCGGTCCTCATCGTGGCGGCCTCGGCGGCGGGCGTGGCCGCGATGCCGGGGGCGGCGCGCAAGCTGCACTACGTCACCCCGGCCGGCATCGTCGCGCCCGTCGCGGTGACGGCGGCGATCGTGGCCGTCAACGGCGCGGACTACGCGACGGGGCAGTCTCTCATCACGCTGGGCCTGATGGCCTTTGCCGGGCCGTTTCTGTCCCACGCCACGATCCGTGCCATCCGCGCCCGTGAGCAGCGGCTGCACCGCGGCCTTCAGAAAGCGGGGCGGCGGTGACGCGGGAGATGACCGGGATACTGCAGGTCGTGATCCTGGTGCTCGTGGCGGGCGGCGCGGCCCTCGTTGCCGGAGCCCGCGGCCGGGTCCGGCAGGTGGTGCCGCTGAGCGCCTACGGCGTCGCGCTGGCCGTGCTGTTCCTGACCCTCCAGGCCCCCGACGTCGCGCTGTCGGAGCTGGTGGTCGGCGCGGTCGCGCTGCCGCTCATCCTCCTGCTGACCATCGCCAGGGTCGGGTGGCGCCGGTGACCCCTGGACAGCGCCGCTGGATCTTCCTGGCAGCTATGGCGGGCCTCGCCGCCTTCGTCATCTGGGGCGTCCTCGGCCTGCCGGGCTTCGGCCGCTACCCCGGCCCCTACGGCCCGGCGGTCTTGAAGGTCGCGGAGGGCCAGACCAACGCCACCGGGGTGGTGTCGGCGGTGAACTTCGAGTACCGCGGCATCGACACCATCGGCGAGGAGTTCATCTTGTTCACCGCCGTCGCCGGGATGACCGTGCTCCGCCGGCTCCGCGGGGAGCGCGAGCGGCCGCCCGTCCAGGAGGCACGCGAGCGGGCGCTGCCGCCCGACGGGGGCGCCGTCCGGGCCGCGGCGCTGGCGCTCACCGGCCCGACGGCCCTGGTCGGGTGGTGGCCTGGCGACGCATGCGCAGACCAACCCGTCTGGCGAGTTCCAGGACGGGATCTTGCTGGCCACGGCGCTTTCCTGGTTTACCTGGGCGGGGAGTCCTGGCCTTCCGCCGGCTCAGCCCCGTTGACCTCACCGTCACGGCCGAGGCAATCGGCGCCGACGGCTTCGCCGCAGCCGGCGTCGCCGCGGTCGCGCTGGGGCTGCCGTACCTGGACAACTACCTGCCGCTCGGCAAAGTCCCCACTTCCCACCACAGTGTAGGGCCTGCCGAAAGTCGTCGAGCCCGAGATGTAGCTGGCCGGGGGAACCTACCTGCACGGCCGCGGCCGGACGCTGCCGGTGACCGGCGCCGTCTTCGCACTGGCCGGGCTGGGCCTGGCCGGGCTGCGGCCGTTCGCGACGTTCCTCGGGAAGGGCTGGATCGAGGACTCCGCGCAGATGCCGTGGATGACCGCCGTCTTCGCCGTGTGCGCGATCCTGACGGCCGGGGTGGTGCTGCGGGTAGCCGGGGGAGTGTTCTACGGGCTCGGCGACCCGCCGCGGGAGGACCTGGTCGGTGCCCGGCGCCTCGTCAAGCGGTGAGACGGCCGTCGCGGCCGGCAAGACCCAGACCCGCGAAGGCGCCCGCTAGCGGCGGCTGGCCCGCCGCCGCGGCAAGGCCAAAGCCCAGGTCGCCCTCGGCAACACCCAGCTGAAGGTCTACCACGCCCTGCTGTCCAGTCCCGGCACCCGCTACCACGACCTCGGCCCGGACTACTACGACCGGCACGCCAGCGCCCGCCGGCAGATCGCCCACCACGTCGGCAAGCTCGGCGCCCTCGGCTTCGAGGTCACCCTCTGCCGCCTCCCGGCTTCGGCCCACGCCGAACGCCCGGTCCAGCGGCCACACCACGATCGCGGCCCGGCGATACCACCGGTCCAGCGTGTTGCCGTAGTTGCCCATGTAGCCCTCGTATTCGGACTGGTGGGGCACCAGGTCCGCGCTCGGCGTGGTGACACACACCTCCGAGTCGGGAACGTGCAGCGATATCGGCTCGCCGCCCGTGCCGTCCGGGCTGGTCCACCGGCCGAGGGTGACCTCGTCGTCGATCAGCTCATTGAGCTGGTAGTCATCGTGGTCGCCGCCCCGGTCCCGGGAGACGCCGCCGTAGTCCTCGTCGTCTTCATCCTCCTCGTCGTAATAGCCGTAGTCGTCCCACGGTTCGCCGTCGGAGGGCCAGGCGTCCCACGTCTCCTTCACCTCGGCGAGCGCCAGCACCGCCTCGCACCCGGCACGCTCCGCCGCGGCGCGCAGCAGCGCGGCGCGCTCTGCGTCAGCTCCCTTGAGCCGGTTCCAGCTCAGGCCCCGCTGCGTGTACTCGTGGTCGAGCAGAAAGACCAGCCGGTTCGGCGGGTCGAGGCCGCCGCGGCCATAACGTCGCGTGGCGGGCGTGGTGAAGTGCCCGGTGAGGCAGTGCGCCAAGTCGCCGACCGGCCCGGCTCCCTGCGCGCCGGTCTCGCCGGCCGCGAGCAGGTTGAACGTCAGCGTCACCCGGTACCCGGACTTCACGGGCTTGACCTGGTGACGGCAGTCCGCGTAGAACGCGACGAAAGACAGCTCCTCCGTCGGCACCCGGCACATGACGCTCTGGCCGCCGTGCTCCACGACCAGTTCCCCGCCCGTGTGCGCCGAAGGCAGCGACACCACCAGCGTGCCGACCATCGCGTCGTCCTTCTCCGAGTCCTGATGCGGCAGGAAAAACCGTCCCTTCCCGTACACCAGCATCGCGTGCAGCTCGGCCCGCAGCTTCGTCGTGGCCGGCAGCCCCAGCTCATCCCGGACGTCCTCCAGCACGGCACCGAGCGTGGCCTCCCAGGCCAGGCCGCCCAGCGTGACAAGGTCCGGCGTGATCTCCTACGTGTCACGCACGCTGGCGTCGGTCAGCGTCTGCGCCCCGCGCCCGAACCTCGCCGGCCGCGCCACCGCGATCAGCTTCTTCGCGAGCGGCGCACGCACCGGAGTCTGCACGACCCCCACGCCATCGACCTCAACCTGCAGCGCGTCCGCCGGTGCCAGGATCTGCGCGCTGAACGCCCCGGGCTCCTCCGCGTCGTCGAGCAGCTTGGCCAGCCGTTCCCGCGCCGTACGACCCATGCACCCCTCCCAGGCGGGGTCCTCTACGGCAGCGACTCTACCGCCGGACGTGTGCATCCGCCTGCGGTCGGCGGACAGCGCCTTGCGGGGCGCAGCTAGCGGTCCTGGACGAGCCTGTCCAGGACCGCGTCGCGGCTCAGCCCGTCGGCCGCCATGCGCAGCGCCTGCCCCGCCACCTGCGGCGGCTCGCCTGCCCACAGTTCCTCGACGACAGCCAGATAGGACGCGCGCTCGTCTGGCGGGATTCCGCGTCCGGCCAGCCACAGTTCGGTGATCTTGGCGCGCCCCGACGGCTCGGCCGCGTCGAGGGTTGCTGTGCCCTCGGCCCGGTCGTGGTATAGCGGGACGGCGAGGTGCCGCCGTTGCAATGCCTGCAGGCATCGGGTGTCGTCGGAGATGACGTCGTCGGGCAGGTCCTGGAAGTACCGGTTATGCGGCTTCTGGCTCGCGGCGGCGAGCACCGCGGGAAACTTGCGCAGCTCGCCGCCCAGTTCCGACAGGAGACGACGGCGTAGGCGCTCCGGCAGGTTGGCGCGGTCGGCGGTCCAGGCCGCCCACGCCCGGATCACGGGTGCCACGTCGCCCGCGAGCCTGGCCGGCAGGACCAGCTGCATCGGCAGTACGTCCCGGAGGAGCCGCCGGAAGAGGAGCGGCCCGGGCCGCAGCGGGTCCCGGCCGAGGTAGTCCGCGCAGAATGCGACGAGATCCCGCGGTAGGAACCGGGCGACCACGCCGGTGAGTGCCCGGCTCTCTGGCGAGCGGTGGAACTCCGCGACCAGGCGCTCGCGTTCCTCAGGCGGCCAGCGGTCGGCGGTGGTCCCGGAGGGCGCTTCCGCGACACGGCCCGCGCCTCCGGCCGCGGCAGCCAGTTCCCGTGCGCGCTGGCCAGCCAGGACCGCCAGCCCGAGCGTGGTGCGGTAGTCCTCGGAGTCACGTTTCGTCCATGGCGCCGGGCCGTGCTGCGCGAACGCGTCGAGCCCGGCCCGCAGCAGCCCGGCGGCCTCAGCCGAGGGAACCTCACGGAGATCAGCGCCCAGCCGGCGTGCCAGCCCCATTGCGCTTCCGGCATTCAGGCTGCTCTCTTCTTCCAGGAAGGGGGCGGCCAGTGAGGACACCGCGTCATGCCAGACCGGGTCAAGGCGCGTTATTACGGCATGCCGGTTTCCCCTGGTGGGGTAGCTGAACTCGCACAGGAGCACGGTGGACTCCCGGAACGGGTCGGTAGTCACCCAGCACTTGCCGGGGATCGCCTCGCCCAGTTCGGCCGCCCAGGTCGGCGCGGTACGCCCGGCCGCGTCCGCGAGGGTCCTCGCATGGTCCCGGACGGCGGAATCCGGGCCTGCGACCGCGAACGCACGCAGGATCCCGACGGCAAGCGGAGCGCTGCTGGCGGCGATCGCGTCGCAGATGTCCAGGCACACGTCGCGGAGCCGGCCACCGGCGAACCCGGCCTGCGCCATGCGGCCTGCCACCGAGCTGACCGTCGCTTCCGCGTCGTAGGCACAAGACACCCAGTCGCGATCGGCGAACGTGTCCATGAGCCGGCCGGCCGCGGCGCTGGCGTCCCTGGCCGTGAGCAACCGGAAGCGGAGATCCCGCACGCGACCTTCGGCCGCGCGCCGCTGAACTGCCCGCCGCTGTGCGGCCTGCCGCGCTGACTGCGTCTTCTTCTTGCGATCCTTGCCCTTTGCGCCCACCCGGTGAGGATGACACATTCAGCCGAATGGATTGGCCGACCCTGCAGGGTTCGGCACCGCCGCTGGGCACAAGGCTTCGCTCAACTTCGGTGACTGCTTCGCCTATGCCCCTGGCGAAGGAGACGGGTGAACCGCTGCTGTTCAAAGGCGATGATTTCAGCAGCACAGACATCGCCGCAGCGCTTGACGGCCGCTGAGGCTCATCTCATCGGCGCAACGTCCCCCACCGCGAACGGCCCGTGGCATAGTCGTTTGCCGTGGGCAAACGGCTGAGTCCCCGGGAGCAGCGTGCGCGGCGGCGCGAGCGTGACGAGCGTGCGTTTCTCTTCGATTCCGACCTCAACCTCATCGCCGAATTCGAGCGCGAGGACTGGGAGTGGGCATTGTCGTCAGGTGGCGGGGACCCCGTGCGTGCCGCCCGCCAGCGCGGGCTCACGAACGTCCCGGCTGGGGCGAAGGCCCTATGGGGCCGCTCGGCTGACGAAGCCAGGAGCACCTATCGCCGCTGGCAAAGACGACGCTAAAGCCGCGAGGACGGTTGCTCGCTGGGTTCAATACAGCATGGCGCTCCGCTCGGGCATGAGGTCGAGGAGTTCGATGGTGGGCAGCTCGATGCCGAGCCTCGCGCAGTCGCTCACCACACCTGACGCGCGCTCGGCCGCGTAGTCCGGACAGTACTCCAGCAGCGTCTCGGAGTTGCCGTGTCGGCAGCTGTACAGGCCGAGCATGATGCCCGCCGCAAGTTCGGCGGCTGCGGATCGCATGCCGAAGCCGGCCCGGCGCTGAAGGTCAGCAGATCTGTCTTGCCCCTGGCCCGCGCTTCACTTTTGCCGAAACAGCGGGACCGGAATGAGCGAGTTTCGGTGGTTCTACCCGCGCGGGTAGTTGCCCTTCAGGACGGAGAGCAGGTTGCGGAGGTATGGTTCGGGGCCGAGTTCGCTGATCAGGGTGACGTTGGCCTCAACCCAGTCGTCTTCGCTGATCAAGGGCTCATGAGGCAAAGCGAGTGTCTCATCGACGGTGATCGCGTAGAACGGGTTTGCGATCATGCCTGCAACGTCACCAGGTGTCCAGTCGCCGTGATCGGCCATGTTCGCCACCATAGCCGGTTCGCCACGCCTAAGCCGGTTCGTCACGCCTAAGCCGGTTCGTCACGCCGCATCGCGCGCCGACAGCGCGTGATGGCCTTCCCGACCGCAGACTGCGCCTCTAAAGCCAACCTCTTGCCGCTCACGTGTGCCCACTCTCGGCCGCGCGCTGCTGAATCTCGTCGGTCGGTCGGCCAAGCACGGCCAGGCAGGACGCGCGCAGCGGGCACAACTGTTCCAGGGCGCCCTCCGGGTCGCCGGCGCGCAGCGCCAGTTCCACCCCGGCGGTCAGCCATTCCAGGGCCTCAGCGTGGTCGCCGAGGTCACCGTACTCGATGCCCGCCTGGACATCGACCCAGACGTCATCGCGATAATCGGCGTGAGCCTGCTGCCACAGCAGCCTAGCCTGCGGCTCGTGTCCCGAGCGCATCAGCTTCTCGGCCAGTTCGCACAGCATCTCGGCGCCTTCGGCGTAGCCACGACGGGTGGCGTCGCTGATGCTGCGGACCGCGTCGTCGACCCGGCCAAGCGCCAGATAGCTATCGGCAAGGTCCTCGCTCCAGGCTGCGACATCGAACCATGTCTCGTCCTCGTGGGCGCGCGCCAGCGCCAGGTACTCTTCCAGCGCCGCGGCCCGCTCGGCGTGATCATCACCAGCTTGCTGCGCTCGGTCCATGATCTCATCGATGCGTTCCTCTAGCGGCAACACCGCCGACCCTGGCGAGCGCCAGGATCCTTTGCCGGCCGTCCGACGGCGGGACAGGGGTGACATAGGCACCACCGTAGCGAGCCGAGCGCGGTCGGCGCGTTCGTGCGACGCTAGGTACTGCCCAGCCGGGCGTCGATGGCTGCCGCGCTGGCCTCGGGGCCAGGGCCAGTGATGGTGACGTGCAGGTCGGCCCGCTCGTATGACCTGTGGGTGCCGACAACCTCTGCCACCTGGGCAGATGCCCTACCGGGCGCGGTCGGTCCGGTCACGCGCTCGGCGTCGGCCGGGCCGCTCTTGGTTCTGCCGGAAGTGGGATGATCTTCGGCTTGTAGGCTTGAAGCTGATCTTCCTGGTCGTCTCTGGTGTCATGTCGCTGCTCGGACTGTCGCGCCGGGAGTCGTGGTGGAAGGACGCCGAGATCTTAATGCTGCGCCATCAGCTGGCTGTCGCCCTGCGTGAGCGGCCGAAGGTGCGCGCCCAGCTGACGTGGCCGGACCGGGCGTGGCTGGCGCTGCTCGCCGGGACGGTGCCGCCGGGAGCCTTGCCGGGATGCGGCTGCTCGTCACTCCGGGCACCGTCTTGCGCTGGCATCGGGACATCGTCCGCCGCCGGTGGGGGCGGTTGTCGGGCGGCCGGTCCGGGCGGCCCTTCATTGCTCGTCCCCGTTCGGCAAGGACAGCGCTGGCGGCTCCGCGCGGGCCCCTTCAGGATCGCCCTGGAGCACCGTGCTGGCGACCTCGTCGCCGGTCAGATGTTCCACCACCTCCGCGTCATTCGGTGACTGTCCGGCGTGGCGTTAGCGTCACGGGGTGCAGATAGGTGACCGGTGTCTCCCGGTCAATAAGCAGGGCTTGCCCGAGGTCGACGCTGAACGGCTGGGCGGGGTCGGCGGAGAGCGCGAGCAGATTCGTCAGATGCTGGGCTGCTGCGGGCCATCCCAGGCCGCGCAGGAATCCTGTCAGGTCGACCGCTTCCCGGCCCTGCAGTTGGGACTCCGCAGCCAGCGCCCGCCGTCGGTATTCCTGCTGATGGCGGCGCTACATCGCGCCTATGGGGTCCGCTTCACCGGCGTCGGCAGCGCGGGTGGGCGGGTGCGTACCTTCCGCCGGGACGGTATTCCTCAATCGCTTCCAGCACCGCGCCAGGGTCGACCTACGGCATCGGCCTGTCGACAACCAGATGACGTCCAACATCGGCGAGCTCCCCAGCCGATGCTTCCACGGCCGCGGTGAGGTACTGCTCTGGGGTTAGCACGCTGAAGTCCAGGGATGCCCCGCCCTGATCAAGCACCCGCTCGACCGCCGCCAGCACCTGCTCGCGGTAGCCCAGCTCAGATTCGACGAGTTGGAAGGCGAGATCCTTAGCTCATGGTCACGTGGGTACCGGTCCGTCACAAGCTTGTTCAGCGCGTGCACCTCGGCTTCAACCCGGTGCGGGTTGTGGTGGCGCTGCTCGTCGATGAGATCCCGGATGGAGGCAGACTGCACCAAGCGGGCCAGCGCCGCAGCATAGGCCGTGAGGATGTGCCTGCAGCGCCGGAGATATGCAGCGACCGTTTCGCGGTCTGCCTCGCCGCGTTCGACTAGCCAGCGGGTGCGGTCCAGCAGAAGGAGCATTTCATCGACACCGCCACGGGTGCCCATCCGCTCGAACACCAGCAGCCCCGCAAGGCCGCACGGGTCGAGGACATACCGGGACTGGTGCTTCTTCGCCAAGAACGGCTGGATCAGGCCCATGCGAACAAACAGGTCGAACCGCGACTCGAAGAGCGTGCGGTCCAGCGGGCCCCGTCGGGCCAGTGCCTGCTCTGCCTCGGCTTTCGTCAGCCCTGAGATCCCGGCGTGCTCGGCGAACACCTCCGAAAGATCCCTGGCCATCTGCAGCGCACGCGGATCTTCGACCACCGCTGAGGCGTCTTTGGCGATCGGCGCGACGAAGGATCGCAGGTTTTCCAGTAGCCGCTGGTCGCTGACCTTCCCGGCATAGCGGGGTGACTGGCGGCCGGGCGCATCAAAAAGCACCAACTCGCCGATCTCATCGTCAATTGGCCGATCGCGCACAGCAATCTCCTCGAAAGCCGTGACCAGTTCGCGTGAGCGACTTTATCGAGCGGCACTGACATTCCAACGCGCCAGCGATCGGCGGATCGGAAAGGCGTGCGACATGACCCGTAGGGGAGATCGCGTAAGGGCTGGCCGCAGGAGCGAGGCGATTGGATGCGCTGGCTGAGCCGCCGTCCGGCTGCTTGATCCTGTCGGCCGGTGTGCGGTGGGTTATGACCAGGTACCAGTCGCCGGATCCCAGGAATGCCCGTCCGCTATCCCTGTGATGGCCGGGTCGGCGAAGTCCACGGCCGAAGTCACCACGTCGCGGAACTGCTCCGGGAGGCGATCGCCGAGGTGCTGTTTCGCGCGCCACGCCGTCCACCGCTGCTGGCCGATATCGCCGTACCCAGCGAGAACCTCGGCCAGTGACCGCAAGTCCAGGCGGCGATGCCGTGCCACCTCGCGGACGGACCGGCAGAGGGCGGTCCCGTCCATGGGGTGGCGCCGGGCGAGCAAGTAGATGTCGGCGAAGTCCCGCCACCGTGTGTTCACCGTTCCCCTAGCGACAGCGGTCACGATCTTCTCGGAGTAGACCATGGCGAGCGGGTACCCTCGTGCGGTGATCACCCCGCCCAGCAGCCGCGGGATGCGGACCTGCTGGGCTGGCGGGGTGATCGGGTCGCCTGCGCTGACATCGACGTGGAAGTGGGCGCGGGCGGTCGCCAGCCGTGCGGTCATCGTCACCCGGACCCCTGGGTAGATGTCCTCGTCCCGGATCTCTCTCGCGGCGGCTCCAGGTCGAACATCACACCGTCAGGAAGGGGGGTGCCGGAGATCCGGCGTACCGCGGTAAGGATGGTGCCGGTATCGCTGCTGGTGGTGTCCGTCTGCAGGTCGATGTCGCGGGTTGGGCGGCGTTCCCCGAGCGCGGCCAGCAGCATGCCGCCCTTGAGCACGAACTGCTCGGCAAAGGCTGTTTGTGCCAGCCGGGCGAGGAAGCCCTCCAGGACGTAAAGCTGGATCAGCTCATCGACTGGGCGCCGGTCCTGGCGGGCCTTCCTGCGCAGATCCAGATAGGCCTGCCCGGCGATGGTGGCGCGGGAGGGTGCCGTCACAGCAGCACCGCTAGAGCCTGGCGCAGCGCGGGCTCGGCGTGGGGGAAACGCTGGGCCAGTTCAATGAGCCGCGCGGGGCTCGCCCCCGGCTGGTTCAGCCAGCGCCGCAGAGCCTGCCACGCCAGGTCGCTGCCTTCCCGGTGACGCAGCCGGACGGCGTCGATGATCGAACGTTCCGCGCTGTAGAGGCCTAGAGGCCGCCGGGCGCTGACGTCAATTAGGTCCCGTTCCAGGTCAAAGGTGCGGGCGTCGAACTGGTGCAGGCGGCAGGGTGCCCGCAGCGCGGGGCGGGTGCTGCCGCGGGGGATCGCGATGTCGATCACGGCGGGGATCGCGTCGATGAGGCCGTGGCGCGCCAGCGCGGTCTCCAGGCACAACGTCGCCCGGGGAACCCGTTCCGCGATCTCCACCAGGTCATCGTCGGCAGGCGGGGCGTCCGCCCAGCGGTAGACCCCGCCACCGAGGGCGATGACCTGCCCGGCATCCCGGAGCCCGTAAAGACGCCGGTCGCTCAGCCCGGCCCTGCGGGCCTCCCCATAGGTGAACGTGTCGCCAAGAAGCTCGTGCAGATCCTCGCTAGCGGTAGGCCTCATGAAGGAAAGTATACCCACAGCATATAGATATGTGGATAATTCCCTCCGTGCTCTCCGGCCCTGAAGGCGAGGCTAGATGGAAGAAACGCCACGAGAAGAGACTGCCATGAGTTCACAAGGATGCGTATACAGCTGGTGCGGCTGCCGTGAACCAGGCAATGGGCGACGCATGGGCTCGCGGTGCCCGCTGCGCGGCGAAGAAGGGCACGGAAGCTGGTACCTGTCGCTGGAACTGCCCGCAGCGCCAGACGGGCGCCGCCGCCGTATCCGCCGTGGCGGCTTCCCCAGCCAGGAGAGCGCGGAGACGGCACTCGGACGGCTGCGGATGCCATCACCCGGCAATCCAGATGGCCTGCCGCTGACAGTAGGGCAGTGACTGGAGCGCTGGCTGGTAAGCCGGACCGCGCCCAGGAGCTCGACGCTGCGCGGTTATGCCGCGCACGTGCGCCTGTACCTGGCGCCTTACCTCGGGCAGATTCTGCTGGCTGATCTGTCATCAGCGCATGTGCAGGCGATGTTTACCGCGATCACCCGGCAGCATGAAGCCATGAGTCGGCCTGTGACCACCGCGACACTGGTCCGCGTCAAGGCGACGTTGCGGACGGCGCTGAATGCTGCCGTCCGCGCCGGGCACATCACTACCAACGCCGCCTCCCGCGCCGAGTTGCCCACTGCACGGCGGCCTAAAGCTGTGGTATGGACCACGGAGCGGGTCAGAGAATGGCAGCGCACAAGCATCCGCCCACCTGTCGCCGTGTGGACACCCGCGCAGACCGCCACGTTCCTCAACGCCATCCAGAGCCACCGGCGCCGCCTACCACCTGATCGCGCTGCGCGGGCTACGGCGCGGCGAAGCCTGCGGGCTGCGCTGGTGCGACATCGACCTCGATTCGGGCACCGCGATCATCTCCTGGCAGCTCCAGCAATACGACGGCCACGTCACCCTGTGCCCGCCCAAGACAGCTCAAGTGAGCGGATCATCGCCCTGGACCACACCACCGTCGCGGCCCTGCGTGCCCACCGCGCACGGCAGCTGGCCGAGCGCGCCGCCGCCGGGCAGGACTACCTCGACAGTGGCTACGTGTTCACCCGGCTCAACGGTGACCCCATGGCGCCGGACTTGCTGTCGCGCTACTTCCGTCAGCTCAACGACGCTAGTGGCCTGCCACCCATCCGGCTGCACAACCTGCGGCACGGCGCCGCCAGCCTCGCCCTGGCCGCCGGAGCCAGTCGTCGAGAACCCCGCCGCTTTGCAGATAGCGGCGGGAGGTCACCGATTTGCGGATTCGCCGCAGGTCGAGCCGGACCTTGCCGCCGCCGTGGTCGATCAGCTGATCCAGTCCGTGCCGGCTGGCCCATGCGCGCAGCGGGGCAGTGAGCTCATAGCCGGTGTCAAACCAGGCCCGCAGGCCATCGCGGTCGGTACCGGCCCACAGCGCGTCGCTGCCGACGGCCTGGCGGGCCGGTTCCATCAGCCGGGCGGCCAGATTGATCAGGCCGGCGGGGGTGGCGATCCCCCCGTCGCGGACCCGCATGGCCTTGCCGGTGCGGGTATGGGCGCGTTTCTTGGTGTAGTTGAGCGAGACGAACCCGTTCGGGGATGGGCTGGACAGGCAGCCGGCCCGCAGGCCCTTGGCGCATTCGGGTTCCAGCCCGGTCAGGCAGATCAGCCCCACCAGCAGCGCAACGGCCTCCGCAGGAGTCAGGAACGCCGTGGCACCGGCGGCGCGCTCCGCGTCGACCCGTTCCCGGATCGTGCGGGCATCGGCCAGCGCCGCCTGCTGGATGGCCTCCAGCACCGGCATCGGATAGGCGTTCAGCGGCCTGGCCCGCCGGGATGGCAGCGACGTGCTGTAGCCCAGGCGTGCCTGCATCGGCGCCGTCAGCACCCCAGGATCAGCATCATCGGCCAGCCTCAGCAGCCGGACCACCGTGGCCATGAACCCCTGGACCTGGCTGCCCGTCGTGCCGTAACGGCCGATGAGCCCGGCCTCGAAGTCCTCCAGAAGCGCCGGCGACACGTCCCCCAGCCCGGCCGCCCCAGCCTGCCCGGCGGCAAGGCGAGCGGCCGCGAAACGGGCGAACGCCCGCAGGTGCCGCACCTTCTGCTGGAAATCCGGGTTGCAGGTGCGCACTGTCCCGTGGTCACCGCTGACCGATGCCAGCGCCGCGGCCAGCGGCCGCACCAGCCGCGGGCAGGCCAGATCCGACAGATCCACCACCTTCTCGATCCCGCCGAACACGACGGTGAAGACGACCGGGCCGATCGCCGGCACCGGCTCCGGCGGCTCAACGACGCCCACGGCGTCGAAGCGCACCTTGCGCCCGCGCGTCATGCCCGCGGCTCCGCAGCAGGGCTCTCATCGCCGGTGAACGCGGCCGCCAGCGCCCCGGCCTGGGCATCCCACCGCGCCAGCGCCGAGGCGACGATCTCCTGCGCCTCATCCAGCACATCCAGGTAGGTGTAGACGGTGGCCTCCTGAGCGTGGCCCAGCAGCAGCTGCAGCCGGCGCAGCGGATTGCCCACCAGCAGCCGTTTCACCTGCGCGCTTGTGTGGGTCCGGGCCGGATCCTCACCCAGTGCCGCGACCGTCTGCCTCAACAGCAGCCCGAGCATGTGCACCGCGAAAGAATGGCGCAGGGTATGCGGGGTCACCGACACGCCGATGCCGAACCGCTCGCAGCGGGCGTTCGCGCGGGCGAACACCGACTGCCAGGTCGCCGGCGCCACCGGCAGCCCGTCGGTCGACAGCCACAGCCCCAGCGGCCCGGCCACCTCTCCCTCCGGCGTGACCAGCAGCAGCCGGCGGCGCGCATCCGGATCGAGCCGGCCGTACGGCACCGCACCGCCGTCGGCGAGACTCACCCCCGTCCGGCGGACCTGACGCACCACCACCGTCTGCTCATCGAGCGCATAGCCGCCATCTGCACCGACGCGGGCAACCAGCTCGCCCCGTTCGATCCGCACGTACCGCTCCAGCGCCCGCACCAGCCGGGACGGCGCGAACACCGTCCGTGCCCGCGACCGCTTCGTCACCGCCGGGCCAAGATGAATCGCCCCCAGCCCCGACGCCGCGGCACGCTCGCCCGGAACCTCCGGCGTCAGCAGGCACGACGCCTCAGAAAGCCGCATGCCGGTGTAGATGAGCAGATCCGCGAACAGCGCGTTGCGTTCGTCGTGCCTTCCCCGCCACGACCGGTCAACTCGCCCGTCCGGAAGGCGGCCGCGCAGCCCGACGTCCCGCCACAACAGGTAATCCTCGAACGACACGAACACCACCGGCGGCCGTCCGGGATCCGGTTCGGACTCGGCGTTGATGCGGACCTGCCGCATCCCCTGCGGTGTGAACACGCTTCGGTCGACATACCGGAACGGCAGTTTGGAGATCAGGCCCTCATAAAGCGCCCAGGCAGCCCACTTATCCAGCGCCGCAATCGACCGGCGCCACGTGGACACCGACACGTGCGCCGGTCCCGGCGCATGCAGCCGCACTTGCTTGTAGGCGCGCAGATCGGCGGTGTCGCATTCCCAGATCGACTTCTCTCTTCGCGACTCCGCCAGGAACCGGCAGAACACCATGATGTCCCGCGCGTAGGCCAGGATGCTGTTGGCCGCTCGCACCCCCCATCCGTCGAGTTCCCGGAAGAACCGGTTGAGCTGCCGGTCATAAGAACCGTCGGTGCCCAGCAGGAACGGCAGTCCCTCGGCCACTCCGGCCCGGCTCAGCACCGCAGCGGCGTCCACGCCAGCGGCTGCGAGTTCTGCCCCGATTGCGTTCGCCGGAGCTGTGACATGGAGATCGATGACCGTGCCATCGCTGCTGCCCTCGTCCGACTTGCCGACGCACACGCCGGCACCCTCGTGATCCATCTGCCTTCCCCCCGAAGAGACAGTGTGAAGCGATCAGATAATAGACCGCCTCATGAGACATGATCACGAGCCAACATAACGGTCGAGCGCACCTACGGCTGGCTCATGCTGCACCGCCGGCTCGACCGCGACTTCGAGACGCTGCCGGGCCGGTCAGTCACCCAGATTCACTGGGCCATGATCGACAACATGGGCAGAAGACTCACCAAAGAAACAACAC
>DATIYI010000101.1:0-14823 GCA_035517695.1 Streptosporangiaceae bacterium | reverse complement strand
CGAGCTCACCGCCGCCGAACGCGCCCGCGCCGAACGCGCCGAGACCCAGCTCGAAGCCGAGCGAGCCGACCGCCGCAGCCTGACCACTCACCTCACCAGCCCCGCCAGTGACAACGGACACCAGCAGCCAGCCGGCATCCCCGACCGCCGGGGTGGGGCCAGATCAAAGTAGAACAATCACCACCCCGGTCAGAACGCGGCCGCGCTAGGTGGGGCCAAATCAGAGCAGTAGGTGGGGCCAAAAGAGATTGACACGGCCACGGCGGACTCAGAGCCGGCGATATACCTCATCGGCAGACCGATACCGGCCCTACCATGTACCTCAGCCCGCGGCGCTGACCGGATCGCCGAGGGGTCCGAAGAAAACGCACCGGGCTCGCTCCATACAAATCTCGGCTCGCTCCCAGCCAAGGCGCTTGAGGATACGACGGACGAGGTCACTTCGGCCGTCACCCGCGGCGAGATCTTCAGCTTCATCGGCTTCAACGGTGTAGGCAAGAGCACGACGAGCAACAACGCTCGCCCGGCCCACCTCTGGCACCGCACGCCCCTCGCTTGGGTGCCTATGAGCCAACCGCGAGCAAGTGCCTGATCCGTGAGTCGGGGGCCGAGTCGCGGTTCCGAGCCATCGCGGCACGTCCCGGGGCGTGCGGCAATCCGCAGGCCGCGCCGCCAAGTCGCCGACCGTAAACGAGAAATGAGAGACCGCCCGACGGGGTTGAAAGGAGAGGTGAGCTGATGGGCTACGTGCTGGGTTTCCAAGAGGTCGACCGGAGCCAGATCGCGGTCGTTGGTGGCAAGAGCGCGCACTTGGGGGAGCTTTCGCGGATCGAAGGCATCAACGTGCCGGCCGGCTTTTGCGTGACGACGGATGCCTTCCGGCGGAACATGGCGGAAGAGCCGTCGATCGGTGATCAACTCGACCGGCTGTCGCGCCTGAGCCCGGATGACCGGGAGGCGATCCGCACGCTCAGCGCGGAGATCCGCAGGACCATCGAAGGGATCACCATCCCCGACGATTTGGCGTCGGCGATTACCAGTGCGCTCGCCCGGCTCGGCGATCAAGCCGCCTACGCCGTCCGATCGAGCGCGACGGCAGAGGACTTGCCGACGGCCTCCTTCGCGGGTCAAAAGGACACGTACCTGAACGTCGTGGGGCCGACGGCGATCTCGCAGCACGTCAGCCGGTGCTGGGCATCGCTCTTCACGGAGCGGGCTGTGACTTACCGCCTGCGGAACGGCTTCGACCATCAGAAGGTCCAGATGGCCGTGGTCGTGCAGCAGATGGTCTTCCCGGAGGCGGCCGGCGTCCTTTTCACGGCCGACCCCGTCACGTCGAATCGGAAGGTCACCTCCGTGGAGGCCAGCTTCGGCCTCGGTGAGGCCCTGGTTTCCGGGCTGGTGAACGCTGACGGCTACAAGGTGCGCGACGGCGAGGTGGTCACCAAGGCGGTCGCCACCAAGCAGCTTGCCGTCCACGCCTTGCCGGCAGGCGGGACGCAGGAACGGGCGATCGAGCGGGGGCGGCAGGACCTGCCGGCGCTGACCGATGCGCAGGTCGTGCGGCTTGCGCAGCTGGGCCGGCGGATCGAAGCGCACTTCGGCTACCCCCAGGACATCGAATGGTGTCTGATCGACGATGACTTCCAGATCGTCCAGAGCCGGCCGATCACCACGCTGTTCCCCATCCCGGCGACCGGTGACCGGGAGAACCACGTCTACGTCTCCGTCGGCCACCAGCAGATGATGACCGACCCCATGAAGCCGCTCGGGCTCTCCCTGTGGCAGCTGACGGCGGCCCGGCCTATGTACGAGGCCGGCGGGAGGCTGTTCGTCGACGTCGCCCAGGGCCTGGCTTCGCCAGCGAGCCGCGCTGGGCTGCTCGAGGTCCTGGGGAAATCCGATCCGCTGATCGGGGACGCGCTGCAGACGATCCTCGACCGAGGTGACTTCATCCGGTCGCTCCCGGACGACGGTCCCGGCGGGCCACCGCCTGGCTGGACGCCAGCCCAGATCGAGACCGATCCGGCCATCGTCGCGGAGCTGATCGGGCGCAGCCAGGCTTCTGTCGCCGCCGTGCAACGAGATATCCGGACGAAGTCTGGGTCGGCAATGCTCGACTTCATCTTGGCGGACATCCAGGAGCTGAAGCGGATCCTGTTCGATCCGCAAAGCCTTCAGGTGATCAGGGCCGCGATGGATGCCACGTGGTGGCTCAACGAGCAGTTTCAGGCCTGGCTGGGCGAGACGAACACGGCCGACACGCTCACGCAGTCCGTCCCCCACAACGTCACGTCGGAGATGGGGCTGGCACTGCTGGACGTCGCGGACGTGATCCGCCCGCATCCGGACGTGGTCGCCTTTCTGCAACACGTCGAGGACGACGGCTTCCTGGACAAGTTGGCGAAGGTCGCAGGCGGACAGGTCGCTCGAGACGCCATCCGGACCTATCTCGACAAGTACGGCATGCGCTGCGTCGGCGAGATCGACATCACGAGGCCGCGTTGGAGCGAACGCCCCACCACGCTCGTGCCCATGATCCTCGGCAACATCAAGAACTGCGAGCCTGGTGCCGGCCCGCGGCGCTTCGAGCAAGGGCGACAGGAGGCGTGGAAGAAGCAACAGGAGCTGCTGGAAAGCTTGCTGGCCTTGCCGGACGCAGAGCGGAAAGCCGAAGAGGCCAAGCGGATGATCGACCGCGTCCGGACCTACAGCGGATACCGGGAGTATCCGAAATACAGCATGGTCAGCCGCTACTTCATCTACAAGCAGGCTCTCCTGGAAGAGGCCGAGCGGCTCGTGCAGGCCCGCGTGCTCCGCGAGACAGACGACATCTTCTACCTCACGTTCCAGGAACTCCAGGACGTCGTGCGCACCCACCAGGTGGATGAACAGCTCATCCGCCAACGCAAGGACGAGTTCAGGTCTTATCAAGCCCTCACGCCGCCCCGGGTGCTCACGTCGGATGGCGAGGTCGTCGCAGGGACGTACCGGCGCGAGGACCTGCCAATCGGCGCGCTGATCGGCCTGCCGGTTTCCGCCGGAACCGTTGAGGGGCGGGCCCGCGTCATCCTCGACATGGCGGAGGCCGATCTGGAACCAGGCGATATCCTCGTCACGGCCTACACGGATCCCAGCTGGTCGCCCCTGTTCGTCGCGATCAACGGCCTAGTGACCGAGGTTGGGGGCCTGATGACCCACGGCGCCGTGATCGCGCGAGAGTACGGCTTGCCGGCCGTCGTGGGCGCAGAGAACGCCACGCATCTGATCCAGGATGGGAAGCGGATCCGGTTGAATGGAACGCAGGGGTACATCGAGATCCTTCCCGCGACGTGACATGGCGCAAGACCGACCTTGCGACATCCTCGCCACCCTCAACCCCCGGTTGGTTCGGGCTTCGACCAACACCTTGACCGCGAGCCCGAGCGAGTCGAGATCCACACCTCGCACGAAGGCCGGCCCGGGGCATCGGCGTACCCTAATCGGCATCACCCTCGACCTGGAAGGCTCGCCTGTGACTGCGACTCTTCGCCCTCCGGTGGATGGCAGCACGGTGCTGGTGACCGGTGCCTCCGCCGGTATCGGCCGTGAGCTTGCCGTCCAGCTCGCGGCGCGGGCCAGGACCCTGGTGCTGCTCGCCCGGCGCGCCGGGCGGCTCGAAGAGCTGCGAGCCGACCTGCTGGCAGATTACCCGCAGTTACAGGTGGTGGCGCTGCCGGTCGACCTGTCCGACGAAAGCGACGTGGAGCGGGCCCTGGCCCAGGTAAACGAGCAAGTCGGGCCCGTTGACATCCTGGTCAACAACGCCGGCGTTGGCGACCAGGGGTTGTTCGACCGGGCGGACTGGAGCCGCACCCGGCAGATGCTGCACACGAACGTGATCGCGATCGCGCGACTGACCGCCGCCCTGGTGCCCTCGATGGTGGTACGTGGCCGCGGCGGCGTGCTCAACATGGGGTCGGGGGCCGGGCTGACGGTGATGCCCGCGGCCGCCGCGTACTCGGCAAGCAAGCATTTCGTCGATGGCTTTAGCGAGGCGTTACGCGCTGATCTGGCTGGCACCGGGGTAGTCGTCACCCAGGTTTGCCCGGGCCCCGTGGACAGCGAGTTCGACACGGTGGCCGGGACGGCGGGTGGCATGACCGGCGGGCCGCCGCAGTTCCTCCGGATCAGCGCGGCCCAGTGCGCCCGCGAGGCGTTTGCCGGCTTCGACCGCGGGGCAGCACTGGTCTTCCCCGGCCAGGCTTACCGGATCGCGATGCGGCTCCTCCCACTGCTACCCCGCGGGCTGCGACGACGCCAGGCGGCCCAGACCGCCGCGCGCTTTCGCAGTCTGGCGGCAGGCGCGGCCGCCGGGCCCCGCTCAGCCGGCACTGATCAACCAGAACAAGAGGTGCGGCCATGAGAATCAGCCGTGTGGTGCTTACCGGGGCCGCTGTTGGCACGATCCTTGGCACCGGGCGCGCTGACCTCAACCGCACGCACATGTTCAACCCGAAGTGGCCACCCGACGCCCGGTTCCATAGCGCCGCCGGGTGGGGCACCGTGGCCGGCTCGCAGCTGCTCGCACTATGCTGCTGTGGCGACCCGGCCAGCGGCCGGGCGAACGCGATCTGGCGACGAAGGCCGCCGCGCTGCTTCCTGCGATCTCGTGGACGCCGTTCTTTTTCGCTTTCGCTATCCCCGGCGCCGCTGCTGAGGACGAGCCGGGGCACCTTCCCCGCCTCGCCGGCGTCCCCGCCAACCTTGTACCCGCCGCGGCGATTCCCGCCATCTGCGCACTCGGCTACGTTTTGCGCCACAGCGGACGATAAGCAAGGGCCCGTCGGGAAGGGAACCCAGTTCCGCTCCCTGCGGCGTCCATTGGCCGCCGCGGGATGCTGATCCGGTGCACGGCTATGACAGTCAGCCCGGCTTGGCCTCCACCACGGCGATGCAGCAGGCCGACATCATCTACGCGCGCTCACGCTCGAGCCGCTGGCGCAGTCCGCGCGGCAGCCCCGCCGCAGCCGACAGCTCCGCCCGCCCCGGCCCAACCCAATGCCACCTGAAGAGCCAGGCGCGGGCCGAGATAGCAGTGCACGTGCACGCGAGCATCGGCTGGTGATACAGCATTTGGGGACCGTCGCGGTCTTGCCGTTTACCCCGGCCCGCTCAGCTACCTTGCGCCACCCCGCCCCGCCCAGCCAGGCACGCAGCGCCTAGTGAACCACGGCAACCTTCCGGAATGCCATCCCCCGAACCTCCAAGCCACCATTGGAGGCATCCGTACACCGAAGGGATAAAGACCGCCGGCGTGACACGCCGGGTGGTCCCATCACTGGCAACCGGTTGGGTCCCATGCTCGTGGCGGAAATTTCCGCAGGGTGGTCCCATGATCGTGGCAAGCGACATGCTCTTTACAGAGTTAGATGGCCGGACGAGGCGCAACAAGGACGGGCCGCCGGGCCAGACAGCCGGACTGCGGTGACAGACTCATCGCGTCGAACAGATGGAGGACCGCATGTCAGGCACGTCGAAGACCACGAGCGCTGGCGCGGGCGGCGGAGGCGCGGTCTACGTTCTAGGACTCATCGGAGCCCTTGTGTATTACTGGCAGCACGCCCACGGATTCTGGGTCCATGTGTGGGCCGTAGTCGAAGCCCTTCTGTGGCCGGCCTTCGTCGTCTATCACCTGCTCGGCCACCTCGCCACCTGAGCTCGCCCCGGACGGATGACCTCATACGGTCTGCTGTGACTCATGGCCTGGCGGGCTCCAAGAACTCAACTAGCTGCCGCCGCCGCTGCTGCTGTGCCTGTTGAGTGTCGGTCAACGGCTTCAATGCGGGCCTTCGTTGCGCCGTCGATGTCAACCACGTGGTGGGCGACCAGGGTGAATGCCGACCACGGCCCGGGCGCCGGAAGCTGGGCGGGCGCCTGCAGCTCCGGCGGCGGGCCGGACTGCTCGGCAACCTGGATCACGATGCCGTAGGCGTCCTTGGGGTGCAGGAATGCCTCCTTCCAGGCCGCGTTCAACAGGCTGATCTGGACCGGTTCGATGCCGGCCGCCCGTACCCGCGACAGCGCCGCGGCGATGTCAGGGACGGTGAAGGTGGAAATGATGCGGACCCGCGCCGTGGGAGGCCAGGAAGCGCTCGAGAAAGGCGGCGCCGGGGCCAGCCGGCGTGAGCAGCTCTGTCTTCGGGCCAGCGCGGAACCGCAGCTGACCCCACCAGAAGCCGGGCGCATCACCCCCGTAGACCCAGGAACCGCCGAGCAGCCTGCCGAACGGGTCCCAGCCATCCGTCAGCGCGCGCGTGCCAGTAGCCATTTGATCCAAGATGGTCTTCGTCACGGTCGCTCGCTGTCTCATTGCTGGGGTACGGGAGATGCTAGTTCCGAGGCCCCCCAAAGGTGCGGCGCCGGTGGCGCTACCGGCCGACGCATCCCCTGCTTCGACTTCGCGTGCCTGCCATTGCCCGGCGGCGGCGCACAATCCCCGGACCTCATCGAGGACCTCGATGCCAGCGCGATACCACCACTCGGCAGGGCTTTCCCCTGACCCAGACGCAGTGGTGTGGATCTGACACCTCAAGGAGCAGTTACCTCCCTCGGTCGACCCCGCGCGCATGACTATGCCCGGGGTGAAAATGCGTGTTCAATGCCGCGAAGCGGGCGCCGGTCCGGCCGGTGAGGGCGGCGCATTACGTGCGGGCGCGTCTCGTTCCAAAGATCGTCGTGTCGGTAACGCCGACTCGATGACCGACACCGGGAAAGCACCATGCCGATCTCAATCAGCTCCGGATCAGATGGCAGCGGCTGGCTTTCGGCGGCCGACCAGAATCGCACCGTTCGTACAGTAGGCGGGCGGTGTTGTTAGTCTCGGTCACCCACAGGTGAACGCGGGGTATGCTTTTCGCCCAGGCCCAGTTGATGGCGGCCTCAACGACCGCGTCACCAACCCCATACCCGCGCGCATGCGGGCGGACTCATAGCGAGACCAGCTCAATCGCGCCCGGCTCGGCCTCGAATCCGCCGACAATTCCGACAGGCCCGGCGTCGAGCTCAGGCGCGTCCTCCGGTGATTTTGCGCTGCCAGTCAGTTTCGTCGAATGCGATCTCCCGCTCGAACGTGGACGCGAAGGCGTGCGGAGCGTCCGGTAACGCGCCTCCAGCCGGACATCACGCATGGCACGCCAGCCATTTGCCTCCATCTCGCGTACCTCGACCATGCGACATGGTCTCGCCGACACAGCCATTGCCGCGAGTGGTTTTCGTCGCCCGCTCAGCCAGGCGTTCAGCCTCCTGCCATGCCGCTGACCGCGCGGGCCCACGCTAACTAACGGTGTGGCGCGGGACATGCTCGCGGGCTCATCCTGGGTTCGAGGCGCGGCCCCGCGCAGCGGGTCGGCCCGGCTAGCCAGCGGGGGCGCCTGCCGGGTCCTCGTGTAGCGTCCGGTGCTGCCGCCTGCGCAGCTGCCAGACCAGGAGGCTGCTGCCGACGGCCGCCACTGTAATCGCGGTGACGTGGCCTACGGCCGTGACGTCCAGCTGGCTCAGCCCGCCGAAGATGTTACCCACGAAGACGAGCAGCGTGAGGTCGAGCGCCGCCGCGGCTCGCGCCAGCCATGAGCCGTACAGCAGGGCCACCACGATCGCGGATACGACCACGTACGAGGGGCCGACGTCGATGATGTATCTGTCCGACGGCGGAAGTAGCCCGCGGGACACCTGGTGGCCGACGATTCCCTCGCTGACGAGCGTGCCGATCACTTGCCCGGCCGCACACACCAGCGCCGTCCTCCAACTGCCCAGCACCCGGTTGGCGCCGAACATGGCCAGCGCGATCAGGGCGGGCCAAGCGGTGGCGAATGCCTGGGTAACAAACACGGAGGCCACCAGCGATCCGATCGGATGATGGCGAAGGTTATGCACGTTCGTGCTGGCCCACCCGATGACCGCCGCCTGATCGTGCGGTGACAGCGCCGCGTAGATCACCTCGGCCAGAACGAAGCCGGCCAGGTAGAGCCAGGCAACCGCGTAGGACGTGAAGATCGTCCGCGGAACCGGCCGGCGCATGGGGCAAGACTAGACGTCGCTGCAGTGCTGGACATCAGGGCTCAGTCTGCGCCAGGCAGCACGTCGGGCTGGCCCCGCCGGGCAAGCCCCGAATATGCCGACCCACTGAGTCACCGTCAGAATTCCCGGGCATCGTATCGGCCAATCGCCCGGCGTCGAACAGCAACTGGCCTAGCCCGAGTTTCCGATGATCATGGGTTTCTGGCGGGCGGCCGCGATCTGACTTATCGCGGTTTTCCCTGGTGACACACCGCTTCCAGTGCTTGACTGCGCCTGTGATTTAGCCTACGAGCTAAATTCGTGGCGAGCCTGTATAAGAGGGTGATCAGCGGCCGGCCGTACTGGTACCTGCGCGAGATGGGCTGGGTGGACGGCAAGCCGAAGATGGTCTCCGAGCGGTATGTGGGCACCGCGGCGGAGGTGGCGGCGCTTCTGGATGCGCGCGAGGGGCAGATGCTGCCCGAGCGGACCCGGCACCTGGATTTCGGGGCGGTGGCCGCGGCGTGGGGGCTGCTGGCCGATCTGGGCGTGGCCGCGGTCATCGATGAGGAGGCCGGGGCCAGGCCGCCGGGGCTGCCGCTGTCGCCGGGCACCTACCTGGCGCTGGCCGCGCTGAACCGGGTGGTGGATCCGTGCTCCAAGCGGGGGTTCGCGGGCTGGTGGCGCACCACGGCGGCGGACCGGTTCACCAAGATCCCGGCCTCGGCGCTGGATCACCGCAGGTTCTGGGAAGCGATGCACGCCGTGCCCTTGGACGGCGTGCCGGGGATCGAGGAGAAGCTGGCGCTGGCGGCGTGCGCCCGGTTCGGGCTGGACCCCAGCTCGGTGGCGCTGGACATTACGAACTTCGCGACCTTCACCGGCACCGGCAACGCCAAGGCGCCGGTCGCGCAGCAGCGCAAGGCCAAGCAGAAGCGATCGGACCCGTGGCTGGCCGGGCTGGGGCTGGTGGTCACCCGCGAAGGCGGCGTCCTGCCGCTGAGCCACGCCTACCCCGGGAGCTAGCCCGGCGTCAGCCAGTGCCCGGAGATGATCCAGACCCTGGCGCGCCCGGCACGCCGCCCTGGCCGCCGCGGCTGGGCAGCAGGGCGCCGAGATGACCGTCGTCTTCGACGCCGGGCAGAACTCCGAAGCCAACTTCGCGCTGGTAGCGGGCACGAACCTGCACTACGTGGGATCGGCGCCGGCCAGCAACTGCCGCGACCTGCTCGCCCTGCTGACCGCCAGCGCCCGCTCGGTCGTTGACGAGGGCCGGTTCGGCAAGCTCACCGCCTGCGACACCCGCCGCGCCGTCTACGGCACCGAGCGCCGGGTGATCTTGACGCATTCCCCCGAGCTGCACGAGCACCAGGCCCGCGGCTTTGACGGCACCACCCTGGCCAAGGCCGGCAAGGAACTGGACGAGCTGGCCTCGACCTTGGCGCGCGGCAAGACCCGCCGGCCCGCGCCAAGGTCGAGGCCGAGATCGGGAAAATCACGCACGACCCGTGGGCGCGGCGCGTCATCGCCTGGCATCTGGCCGGCAAGCAGCCCAAGGACCTGCGCCTGACCTGGGACATCGACCAGGCGGCCCGTCACCCTGGAAGAAGAGATCTTCGGCAAGCACGTGCTGATCACCGATCACGACGACTGGCCCGCCGCTGAGGTGATCCCAGTCCGAGGCCGAGTTCTCCTTCCGGTAGATGAATGACCCCCGCGCCGTGTCGTTCTCCCCGATGTTCCACTGGACCGAGCACAACATCCGCCTGCACACCTTCACCTGCGTCCTCGCTCGCCCTGCAGATCGCGCACCTGATGCGCCTGCAAGCCGAGCGCGCCGGGCTGCACATGTCAGTCCGCGAGCTCTTGCGCCAGCTCGCCGGCATCGGCGAGACCGTCCTGATCTATCCTGCCGAACGGGGCAGGCCCAAAGCACGGCGGATGCTCACCGAGACCACCGCGGTACAGGACAAAATGATCCAGATCTTTCAGCTGAACCGCCACGCGCCCTCGGTTAGGTTATAGGCGCCAGCGACTCCGGAAACCCCTTCCTGCCAGGCGAAACACCCTGCCACGCATGATCACCGGAAACTCGGGCTAGTTCTGATATCCCCGCGGGGACGCCGTGCAGCGGCGAAAATTGCACGCCTACCGCCCCGGAACCCGTGATCTTCCGTGTCTCGGGGTGGCGGCACGGCGGGCCGAGTTCCGCCGATTTGACGCGGTCCGCCGAGCCCACCCTGCGCAGCATCGAGAAGACGTGCCTGGATGGCGCATCGCCACGATGTTCGCAACACCGCCCAGCGCTACGTCGATGCCGCCCACGGACGACACGACCCGACGCCCCCGGCCATAGCCGCAGACCTCTACCGGCTCACCGAGGGCGCCCCCGCTGGCCTGCCTTTCTGACCGGGCCGACCGCATTGCGCCAGGCCCGGACCCGCATGCCGGCTGGGATCCGAGGCCGTGAGGAAGGCGGGCCCGTAGCCTTACAGGCATGAGCCAGCCTGCGTTCGAGATCATCTGCGAGATCGAGCCGCCTACCCGGCCCGACCTCAAGCATGTCCGCCACCAGATCGGCGTGCTCAGCCCGGTCGCCGACGCCTTCCTGATCCCCGATAACCACATCGGCCGGGCGACGGTCTCCAGCGTCGCGGTGGCCCATGAGGTCGAGGCCATGGGCGGCCGCAGCATCGCATGCCTGAACTCCCGGGACCGCAACCTGCTCGGGTTTCGCCGCGACCTGCTCACTGCCGCCGCCTACGGCGTTGACCAGTTCCTGTTCGTCTATGGCGACAAGCCCACAACCGGCGGGAGAACCAGCGAGCTGACCGTCCGCTCGATGATCGAGGAGGCACGCGGCTGCGCCGATGATCCCGTCTTCACAACCGCCCCGCGCTGGCGGATCGGCGTAGCCGCGGGGCTGCGCCCCTTGCCGCGGTGGAAGCTGGCAGCGGACTTCGTACTCGTGCAGGTCAGCTACTCGATAGAGGGCCTGCTGCGCTGGCGGGAAGCCAACCCGGCAGACATCCCCGTCTACGCCGGCGTCATGGTTCTCGCCAGCCAGGCAATGGCCCGCCGCATGGCAGCAGCCGTCCCCGACATCGATATCCCGGGCTGGCTGGAAGAAAAGGTCGCTGCCGACCCGATGGCCGGAGTCGACGCCGTATGCGAGCAGATCCGGCAACTGCAAGATAGCGGCGCCTTCAACGGCGTACACCTCGTGCCTGTCAGCCGCTATCGCCAGGTCGCCGCCCGCCTCGAAGCACAGCGCCGGAACGGCGATGGCTAGGCTCCAGCCCGCACACGGTCCCGCCGGCGTATGCGGGATCTGAGAGGGCATCTAGATCGTAACGGTGCCGGTCGCGGGGTTGGTGTCGGCGTATCGCCAGGTTGGGGTGGTTTCGCCAGTGATCCGCCGGGAGATGTTGTCGATCATGGCCAGGTGGATCATGGCGCAGGAGGATTCGGGTCTGGTTTCGTAGTCGCGGGCCAGCCGGCGGTGGGTCATCAGCCAGCCGAAGGTGCGTTCCACGATGGCCCAGCGGCGCTTGAGGACGTGGAAGCCTTTGGCACCGGAGCGGCGGGGGACGATCTCCAGGCCGATGCCGAGCGATGCCGCGTGCTCGGTGGCCTGGGTTTGAAGCCTTCGTCAGCCCAGGCGCGGGTGATGGAGGGGTGGGCGGCCTTGGCGTGGCTGAGCATCTGGATGCCGGCGCTGTTTTCGGTGGTGCTGGCGGCGGTGACGATCACCGCCAGCAGCAGGCCGAGGGTGTCGGTGACGATGCCGCGCTTGCGGCCCACGATCTTCTTCGCGGCGTCGGTGCCCTGGTCTTTGGCCCGGACGGTGCCAGCGGTCTTGACGGACTGGGTATCGATGACCGCGGCGGTGGGTTCGGCGCTGCGGCCTTGCCTGGTGCGGGCCAGCCGGGTCAAGCCCGCGTTCAGCTGCTCCAGGATGCCCTCGTCGCGCCAGGCGTTGTAGTAGGAGTTGACGGTCTGGTAGCGCGGGAAATCGTGCGGCAGGTACTTCCAGGGGCAGCCGGTACGGTTCAGGTACAGCAGCGCGTTCCAGATCTCCCGCAGCGCATACACCGGCCGGACCGGGACGGGGCTGCGGGCCAGCCGGCCATGCTGCCAGGCCGTCAGCACCGGCTCAATCAGCGCCCACCGGGCATCGGACACGTCACTGGGATAAGGGCGGCGTTGTGTCACGGCACACGACTATCGCGTCATGCAGACGCACGGCCGGGCACCCATGTTTCTGGGAGATTCCAGCCCGCCATCGCCCTAGATGCGCATTCCCACCCAGGCCAGGGCACCGGCAGCGGCGTGATCCCGGCCACCTGCTACGCAAAACCACCACACAGTGGCATCCGCGAACAAACACCACTCCAGGCAGCCGACAGCAAACCACCACACAGCCGATCTAGATGCCCTCTGAGTGGGCGTCCCGCTCACGTTGCGGCTGGAATGCCGGACTTGGTGTAGTTGATTCGCCAGGCTTGGGTGATTTCGTGAGTGAGCCGCCGGCTCATGTTGTCGATCATCGACCAGTGACCATCGATCGGGAGTGTTCGGGATTTGTTTCGTAGTCGCGGGCCAACCGGCGATGTAGTACAAGCCACCCGAGCGTGCGTTCAACGATCCATCGGCGCGGCCCGAAATCCGCGTTGACCCGGCTCTTTGGTGCTCGGCGTCGATCCCGTGCTCGGCGGCGTGGGCGATGAAGCCGGACTTGTACCCAAAATCCACCTATGCCTTGGTCACGGCGGGATGAGCGGCGGCGAGATGATCTATCTTGCCGCCGTTGGTGTCTTGCACCGACGCGGCCGTGATGACCACTGCCAGCAGCAAACCGAGGGTATCGGTAGCGATATGCCGTTTGATTCCCTTGATCTTCTTGCCCGCATCGATCCCCTGGCGGGTTTCGGGCACGTTGGATGAGGTCTTGACCGACTGGGCGCGGTCAGCGCGGCGGCTGGCTCGGGCGCGCGTTGCGCCTGCTCGCGGACCTTCCGACGGAGCAGATCATGGATCTGTTCGGTGGTGCCGTCCTTGGCCCACATGCTGAAGTAGGTGTGCACGGTCTTGTATGGCGGGAAATCATGGGGAAGCAGGTTCCATGCGCAGCCTGCCCGGTCGATCCACAAGATGGCGTTGACGATCTCGCGGAGATCATGCCCGGGTTCCTTGATCCCGATGCCTCGCCGGGCGGCCCGCCAGCCGGTCAGGATCGGCTCTATCAGCGCCCAGCGCTCATCGGACAGGTCGGTTGAATAAGCACGTCGGGGGGTCACGGGGACCGCTTTACTGGCCAGCGGCGGCGACCGCAAAGACCCCAAGGTAGATCTTTTAGAGCCCGCCAAACCACCAGCAACCCAAACAGGACGCCCTCTGAGACTGAGCAGCTTCGAGTGGGGTAAGCAACACAAACGACATTGAGCCTCTCTCAGCCGCCCGGCACTTGCCAGCCCTTGAGCTGAGCGAACATGGGCAGGCAGCGATCAAGCAACACCTCAACCTCCTTGAGAATTGCTGAACTTGTGGACTTTGGTGGGGTGCGTGATCGAAGCGGTCGTGTTCGACTTTGATGGCGTGCTAGTCGATTCGGAGCCGGTGTGGGAGCAGGTGCGCCGACAGCTGGTCGCAGAGTTGGGTGGTCGCTGGGCCGCGGATGCGCAGGACCGGATGATGGGCCTGAGCACGGGGGAGTGGGCGCGGTATCTCAGCGAGGATCTGGGTACCGGCGTGCCAGCCGACGAGATCGCGGCCCTCGTGATCGATCGCATGGCGGCCCGCTACCACGATCCCGTCCAGGCAGGACCGGGCCAGGCAGGACCGGGCCGATCAGCTGCCGCTGATGCCGGGTGCGGTCGGGGCGGTCCGGGGGCTGGCCGCACTATGGCCACTCGGCCTGGCGAGCGCGTCGCCGGCGTCGCTGATCGGCGCGCTCCTGGACGCCGCGTCCCTGCGGGCGTCCTTCGTGGCCGTCGTGACAGCTGAGCAGGTCGCGCGCGGCAAGGCAGCGCCGGATATCTATCTCGCCGTGGCGGACCGGCTGGGCCGCCGACCGGAGCGGTGCGCGGCGGTGGAGGACTCAGCCAACGGGCTGCGGTCCGCCGCCGCCGCGGGATTTCAGGTGATCGCGATCCCGCACCCGAAATTCACGCCCGCTCCGGACGCGCGCAGCGCAGCCGGTCTCGTGCTCCCCGGGCTGGCTGAGCTGACCCCGGACGCCGTCGCCATGCTGGCTGGCTAGCTTCCTACCACCGGACGGCCTGCTGGAGCTGGAGTTCGTCCGGCTTAGTGCCGGGTGGCCTGACTCGGGCTGACGGCGGTGAGCCCTTTGTCCGGAGCCCGGGCATGGGATCAATCCTGACCTCCTGCCGAGTAGACGGCACGATCGTGCCTTTGCGGGTGACGTGATCGGCGGAATGCCGCCAGCTTCTGCGCCGCCGTCGCTGGGCATCTCACTTGTTACCTGGGCAGTCGAGGTATGGCGGCGTCGCCGACTCCGCGAATACGGTGGACATCGGTGAACGGCAGCCCCCGATACACCGCGCGAGGTCGTACCGTCCAATTAAGGTCCGTCGGCTGCCAGACGATCTGCCGGATGAATCTCCCCTCCGCAGCGCATCCGGTTCGGCAGCGCAGTTTTGCGGCTGCGCTAAGTGCCTGTCGATGAATAACACGCCGGGTTACGGACCGCGAGCGGGGATCAGGTCGTAGTTCCATTCGCCGTGGAACTGGTGACGCCGGGGCGCTCGCTGCTCCAGGTCCTTC
>DATIYI010000100.1:0-22893 GCA_035517695.1 Streptosporangiaceae bacterium | reverse complement strand
GCCAGGACCAGGCGCCCGCGGGCGAGGACCAGGTGCCCGCGGGCGAGGCCAAGGTGCCCGCGGGCCAGGACCAGGTACCCGCGGGCGAGGACCAGGTGCCCGCGGGCGAGGCCAAGGTGCCCGCGGGCCAGGACCAGGCGCCCGCGGGCCAGGACCAGGCACCCGCGAGGGAGAGCCTCGGTCCCGGCAATCGCGCCGAACCCGAGGCCTCTCACGCTGAGGCGGCCGAACCAACCGGCCAGCCCCGGAAGCCTCGTCGGCACCGGCTGGGCTGGCGCGCTCCGGTCGCGGCGGTGCTGATCATTCTCGGCTGCATCCTGGCACCCCTGTCGGTGCTGGGGGCGTGGACGGCGAACCAGGTATCCGACACCGGCAGGTATGTCGCCAATATGGCGCCGTTGATCGAAAATCCGGCCATCCAGAACGCCCTCACCAACAAGATCACTAACGAGATCGTCACCCAGCTCAATGTCAAGGGGCTGACCGACCAGGCGGCCGCCGAACTGTCGCAAAAGGGCCTGCCCCGGCTCGGCGGGCTGCTGCAGGGCGTGGCTGGCTCGCTGGCCAGCGGTGTCCAGGGATTCGTGCACAGCCGCGTCCACAAGATCATCACTGGTCCGCGGATGGCGGCGGCGTGGACGCAGGTGAACCGGGCCTCCCACCAGGCGCTGGTGGCGGTGTTGTCGGGCCGCTACGCGGGCCACGGCGCTGTCGGGGTCAGCAACGGCCAGGTCACCATCGACGTGGCGCCGTTGGAGGCGGTCGCCAAACAGGATCTGGCCGCACGCGGGCTGACGGCCGTCAACAAGATCCCTACCGTCCACGCGACGTTCCCGCTGTTCCCGTCCAAGGACCTGGTCAAGGCGCAGAGCGCGTACCGGCTGATCAACGATCTGAAGATCGTGCTGCCGATCCTGACGCTGGTGCTGCTCGGCCTCGGCGTGCTCACCGCCAAACGTCACCGGCGGGCGCTGCTGGGCGCCGGGCTCGGGTTCGCAGCGTCCATGCTGGTGCTCGGGGCCGGGCTGGCGATCGCCCGGGTCATCTACCTGAACAGCCTGCCTGCCACCGTGTCGTCCGACGCGGCCGCCGCCGCGTTCGACATCCTGGTCAGGTTCATCAGGACCGCGCTGCGCACCCTGCTGGTGGTGGGCCTGGTCGTGGCCGCGGGGGCGTTCTTCACCGGGCCGTCCGCCGCGGCGGTGGCGACCAGGTCGGCGTTCTCCGCTGGCCTCGGCCGACTGCGCCGCGGCGGCGAGTCCGCCGGCCTGAGCACCGGCCCGGTCGGCACCTGGACCTATGCGCACCGGCGCGCGCTGCGGATCGCGGCAGTGACGCTGGCTGCACTGATCTTCGTTTTCTGGGGCCGGCCGACCGCCGCGGTGACCATTGTGATCGCCGTCCTGCTCCTGGTGGTGCTCGGCCTCATCGAGCTGATCGGCAGGCCACCGCCGAAATCGGCGCCCGCATCACCCGCCCCTGGTGGGTGACACATGGCCGCACAGCCATGAACAAGCTCAGATGACCCACAAGCGGCCGGGGCGGCGCCGCGGCCCCATCCGCGGACCGGTTAGCGCGGCAGCAAGAGCAGCTTTCCCGTCGTGCGCCTGGCCGCAAGATCTTCGTGGGCGTGAGCGGCCTCGTCGAGCCGGTACATGCCGCCCATACGGACGGTGAGCTTGCCCTGGCTGATCCAGCTGAACAGGTCGCCGGCCCGCCACAGCAGTTCGTCGCGGCTGGCCAGGTGGTTGGCCGGCTTAGGGCGAGTGACGCGCAACGACCCACCGGTGTACAGCCGCTGCAGGTCAACGGGAGGAACGAGGCCGCTGGCCGCGCCGTACAAGACCATGTAGCCGCGTGGGCGCAGGGCAGACAGGCTGTTGTCGAAGGTGGCACGGCCCACGCCGACATACACCACGGCGGCGCCGGCGCCGCCCGTGACGTCCTCCGTCACGGCGACGAAGTCCTCATAACCCGCAAAGGTGATCTGCGCCGGCCTGGCGGCCGAGATCGGCATTCGCTGGCGCTGAGGTGCTGGCGATCACGACGCCGCCGCAACCCGAACATCAGCATGATCGCGTGCTGGTGGCTGCGGCGATCCCCGGATCGGAATGGTTGGATCGCCGCGGCACGCCGAGGAGCGGGGAGCCGGGGTCTACAGGTGGTTGAATCCGGTCGATTCCTCCTTGGACATGGGCACCGTCACCGGGTGCTTGCCGAAATGGGCGATGGCGTCGCGGAAGTCGTCGAGGAGCAGGGAGGCCATGTCCATGCTGACGCCCAGGCGGACCAGGATGCGCTGCACGGGGATGTCGGCGGCTGTTCCTGTAAGGGTGTAGGCGGGTACCTGCCAGCCCTTGGTGCTGAGCCGGTCGGCCAGGTCGAACAAGGTGTAGCCGGGGTCGGCGCCGTCGCGGATCCGCCAGGTGACGGTGGGGATCCCGGTGGCTGGGTTGCTGTCGCAGAGGAGCTCGAAGGGGCCCAGCTTGACGATCTCCGCGGCGATGTACCGGCCGATCTGGTAGGAGGCGTCGTGGATGCGCCGGTACCCCTCAAAGCCGAGGCGCAGGAAGTTGTAGTACTGGGCGACGATCTGCCCGGCCGGCCGGGAGAAGTTGATCTGGAAGACGGGCATGTCGCCGCCCAGGTAGTTGACGTGGAACACCAGGTCGTCGGGGAGCTCGGCGCTGTCCCGCCAGATCACCCAGCCGACGCCGAGCGGAGCGAGCCCGAATTTGTGCCCCGAGGTGCTGATCGACTTGACCCGGGGGAGGCGGAAGTCGAAGACCACGTCGGGCGCGCAGAACGGGGCGAGGAACGCGCCGCTGGCCCCGTCCACGTGGATGTCGACGTCCAGGCCGGTGTCGGCCTGCAGCTGGTCGAGGGCCTTGGACATGGCCTCCACCGGCTCGTAGGCGCCGGTGTAGGTGACGCCCAGGGTCGGCACCACCATGATCGTGTTCTCGTCCACCCGTTCCAGCATCGAGGCCGGATCCATGGCGTAGTGGCCATGCGACATCGGGACCTCGCGCATCTCGATGTCCCAGTAGCGGGCGAACTTGTGCCATACCACCTGCACCGGGCCGCACACCATGTTCGGCTTATCCGTGGGCTTGCCGTCGGCCCGCCGCTTGGCCCGCCACCGCCATTTGGCCGCCATACCCGCCAGCATGCACCCCTCCGAGGACCCGATGGCCGAGGCGCCGACGGTGTTGGCCGCCTCCGGCGCGTGCCAAAGGTCCGCCAGCATGTGCACGCAGCGCCGCTCGACCTCAGCGGTCTGCGGATACTCGTCCTTGTCGATCATGTTCTTGTTGACTGACAGGGTCATCAGTGCAAGGACCTCGGGCTCGGCCCACGTCTGGCAGAACGTGGCCAGGTTCTGCCGGGCGTTGCCATCAAGCATCAGCTCGTCCGACACCACCTGGAACGCTTCTCTCGACTGCGTCTCGTCCCGGGGGAACCGGTACTTGGGCACGGAGCTGGTCAAGTCGTGCCCACAGAAGACCGAGTCCTCCATCTGCTCCCGGACGGTGTCACGTTCATGCAAAGGCATGCTCAGCATCTCCTTGGTTAAGACCCTCCGCGTCGGCTCCGCTCCGGAGTCGCCGCGGTCTAGCACCAGCCCAGCCTCTTCGAGGGAAGGGCAGGCTGATTCCGATGCTGGCTGGCGGCGACCGGCGCCGTCACCACCCCGCGCGGGTGGCCGTGCGACCACCGGGGGTACCGCGCTGCCCCGACGACGCTGTGTGACGATTCGCGGCTCGGCGGGCACCCTCATCGCTGCGGGTCGGATCGGGGCTCAAAGTGGATCATAGCTGGGAGCGGCTAGTTCTGGCGGTTTGCGGCAATCTGGTCGAAGTCGCCGTAGCCGTTGTCGGTTCCGCCGCCGCCCGACCACTGCCACATCACCGCATAGCGGCTGGACGAGCTCATCCCGCCGAAGAAGTGCGCGCACGTCGAGGTACCGCGCAGGCACCAGCCGGACGGCGGGTTCCGCAAGCTGCTGGTGTCGTCGGTGTAGGTCCACTCGTAGGTGGTCGTGACGTTCGCCGCACTGCCCGTGCCGAAAATGTCGGTCCAGGTCCCTGGCGCCGAGTAGATACCAGGCTTGAAGCGTGTGTCGTGCTTGATGTAGCTCCAGAACCCGTTGAAGTCCGCCCGGTCGAGGCTCGGTGCCATGAAGCTGGACTTGACGCGCCCGCTGCACGGCGACGTGTAGACCGCGGTCCAGCCGTTGTCGGGCGCGGGCGTAAAGGTAGGGGCGTTGCCGGGCAGTTCGATGTCCATGAAGACCACCGGGTACGTGACCGCCAGGCGGGAGATGTCGTAGCGCGCGCGCTCCGCCTGGGCCTTGCCCCACGCGGTGGCTTCCTGGGTCGTTCCGTTGTAATTCGGGTCGACACCGGGACCGCCCATGAACCAGTAGGCGCCCGAGCCGATGCCAGCCTTATAGGTTGTGAAGTTCGTGTTCGCCTGCGCGCTATTGGCTGCCGACCATACGACCTTGGTATGGCAGCCCTGCCATGTCGCCCAGTTCCCCGTCATCCCGACGTAGCCCCCATAGTGGCCGCCGATGACGGGCACCGTGTAGGGCGCCGAGCCGGTGATGGATACCGTCGTGCTGTCGGTCCCGTACCAGAACCCGGCTGGGCTGTCACCGGCCGCGCTCAAGCTCACCGCGTGAGCAGGGGCAGAACTTGCGCCGGGTGCGGCCCCGGCGGTGCTGCGAGTGCCGCTGAGTGGTGTGGCATACGCCGACGCCGCCACCGCGAGCACCAATACGGCACAACCGATGACAGCGCCAATCGCGCCTGTGCGCGGGCTCCGCCGCTCCTTGCCGGGCCAACGCATTGCCACGTCCCACCTACCTGAGTCCGTCCGACCGCCTCGGCTGTCGCGGAACATGACGTTCGGGGTCAACGCCTTGGCCTCGGTGTGGAATTGCCTACCTAGCGCCGCTTATGAACCGGTACGTCAAGTCTTGCACATGCTGCGCATGTTGCGCGTGGTAGGGGCAGCGCAGCAATGCGTTCGGCGCATGGCCGGCCGTTGGCGGTGGCAGGTTGCCGCGGCGGCTCACGTGGGCCCGGTGCCTTCGCTATCGCTCAAGGAGCGGTCGTGCCGAGCGCCGCTGCGATCTGCTTGACAGCGTCTGCCTCAGCGGGGCTCACGCTCTGCCCGCCCTCCCTGTGCGCGGCCGCGACCTTGTCCGCGAGGGTGAGAACGAAGCGCCGGTAGCCGTCGATCTCCTCGGCTGTCGCCTTGGTCTCGAGCAGCGCCACCGCGTCGCGGAGGTGCTGAAGTCCGTGATCCCTGAGCTCCTCCGGGGAGTGGTACCTCGTGTGGTCCAGCTCGGGCTTGGCCGCCACGACCTCGTCGAGTAGCTCGCTCTCGCCGTGCTGGGCACGCGCCTCGACGTATGCCTTCGACATCGCGATCGACTCGCGGAACATCCCTCCGCGTGCCGCCGTGACCACGATCATTCCGGCGGTCGGCGGGCCCTCGAGCACCACCTTCCATTCCTCGGGCGAAAATGCTGCCTTTGTTGTCATGCCACGCTCCTGTTCTCATGGGGAAATACGAACCGACTCAAGCGGAGATCTCCGGCCAGGGCCAGCCGACACCCGCGCAGCCGTTTGGGATCATTATTCACAGCGGCTGTCGCGGCCGTGTCACGAACATGCGGCCTCAGTCGCCCGCTGGCCGCATTCACGCAAACGCGGCATGCGCGCGGGAAGGCCAGGCCCGTCACGCCCGGTACGCTCGGCGATGCGAGGGAGGTGCCGCATGCCGGGTCAGGGCAAGCAGGTAGTTGTCGGCCTCGACAATGGTGGTACGGCCATCAACGCGACCGTGCTCGATTCCAGCGGGCAATTCCTGGTGGACCAGCTTGTTGAGACGCCCAGCAGGGTAGCAGAAGGCCCAGGCGTGGCCATCGAGGCACTGGCTGCGTCATTCGCGCGTGTGCTCGACCTCGTGGGGATTTCGCGTGCGTCTGTGCGGGCAGTCGGCTTGGACACGCCGGGGCCTGCCAGCGCGGACGGGGTCATCTCGGCGCGGGGCGCGGTGAATTTCGTCGATCAAGCCTGGCGCGGCTTCGACGTTCGCGGCGCCCTGGAGGCTCGGCTCGGCCTGCCCGTGATCTACAACAATGATGCGAATGCGGCATCACTATACGCCCATCACGTGTACTTCGGGGTCGGCGCTGCACTGCACTCGTCTGTCTCGCTGATCGTAGGAACCGGGCTTGGCGGTGGCGTGATCGAAACCGGCAGGGTGGTACGGGGCGCGGCAGGGATGGCCGGGGAGCTCGGGCACATCCAGATCCCCATGCGCGGGCTGCTGGCCGAGAGGCAGCCGACGCCCCGGTGCAACTGCGGGCTACCCGGAGACGGCGAGAGCGTCGCCTCCCTGACGGGCATCGAGAAGAACCTGTTGCCCTACTGGCTCACCCGCTTCCCCGGTCACGAGCTTCACGCGGCGGGTTCGGCGCACCACGCGGCGAAGCAGGTGCGGGGCTATGCCAGCAGCGGGGACCCGATGGCCTTAGAGATCTTCCGCCAGCAAGCGATCGCGATCGGCAGGCTCTTCACCATCGCGGCGAACTTCACCGACCCGGAGGCGTACTTCCTCGGCGGCGGCGTCGTCGAGGCTACGCCCAGCTTCCGCGACTGGTTCCTCGCCACGGTGCGCAAGCACACCGACCTGCGAGAGGAGCAGCTTCCCCTGGTGACCTTCGCCCTGGTACCAGATCTCGACATGGCAGGGGCGCGCGGCGCCGCCATCGCCGGCGGCGAGGCGCTGGGATGGGCGTTCCCCGAGCTGCACACGCACTGATCTCGCTCCGCCGACCAGCTTCGGCGATACGACCAGTTTCCTCTCCCAGATTGCCCCTATGGATCATGGGTCTGGGTGCGGACCGGGATCCGCTAGCGCTCGGCTCCCTGGTCGAGCACCGGTTTCACGTCCACGATGGGCGTTCCATCCAACGCCTCCAGATTCCGCACGCGCACCCTCGTGCCGTCGATGGACACGATCGCCACCCGGTGCAGCCCGACCGGGTTCGGCCGGTCGGGTGAACGGGTGCTGAACACGCCCGTTTCCGGCCGGTCCGGATCACCGCGAGGATGAACCATCAGCACGTCTCTGTGCGCGCGATCCAGCCACGTCACCACGATCACTTCGGAGCCCACCCGAAGGTCACGAAGGCCCGCGCGCACCGCGTGCTCGAACACCAGCCAGGCTTCGGGCGATCCCTCATCTCCTTGCCTAGGAGCCTGGTCGCGGTCCATCAATGGCGACTCGACCCACCCGATGGGTCGCACGAGGTACCTGCCGCGTGTCACGCTGCCTCCGTCGCGCTACGGGGCCAGCCGAGCCTATCGGGCTAGCCCGGACTTACTTGGCCGGAGTGGTCGTGCAGGAACTTGACGGTCCGCTGGTTGAACTCGTCAACCCTCTCGTAGATGGGGGCGTGAGCGCAGTCCGCGAAGACGGCGAGTTCGCAGTCCGCAATCCCATCCGTGAGCGGTTCGGCGAAACGGGTGGACGTCACCATGTCATGCTGGCCGAACGTGATGAGCGTCGGTGCCACGATCGAGCCGAGCACGTGTCGTGCATCATGCGTCAAGACGGCCTCCGACTGGCGGAGGAACGCGTCCACGGGCGGCATCGGGCGGCTGCGCACGAAATCGGCGAGTGAGTCCACGTATTCGGGCCGCGAGGCGTACAGCTCCGGAGTCAGGCACCAGGGCAAGATCCCTTTGATGACCATCTCTGTCACACTGTCAAGACCCTGCGCCATGATCCGCCACATGTCGACCACCACGCGCAGGAAAGGGTCGGTGTTTGGCCAGGAACTATGCAACGACAGGGACTTCACCCGTGCGGGCTGCTTGGCGGCCAGCCACATGCCAGTCGCCGCGCCGAGCGACTGGCCAGCGACGTGAGCGCGGTCGACGCCGACCGCCTGCATGAAAGCGGCGACGTCGTCGGCGAGCAGTTCGGTCGTGTAGGTGCCCTCGGGCTTGCTGGATAGGCCGGCACCGCGAAGGTCCACGGTGAAGCAGGTGAAGTGCTTCGCGTAGTCCGCCACCTGGAACGCGTAACAAGCCTGGTCGGCCGCTAGGTACGGGATGAGCACGAGGGGCTCACCTTCGCCCTGAATCTCGTAGTAGATGTCGATGCCGTTGGCGCGCACGGTTGGCATCCGCAAACTCCTCCCTGGAATCCTGTGGTCGTCCTCATCGCCCGCATGCTAGGGCATGTCCGGTGGATCTTTGGCGGCGCGGAGGTGCGGCCCACGACCCCAGACGACGACGGGGTGTGGGCGGCACCGTCGTGGGCGGCACTGTCGTGGGCGGCACTGTCGTGGGCGCCGATAGCTGCATAATCGTCTCCTCGAGAACGAGGCCTTGCGGGTCGCCGCCTGGATCACCGCCCGCGTCCACCCGAGATCCACGGGACACACACTAAGTCAGATGATGCCCAGTTTCGCACCATAGCGCCAGAAGTAACCATGCGCACCATAGCGCCAGAAGTAACCACGCGCACGTTCATGACCGTTGCCACGCCGTGTGCTCTCGCCCGGGCCCCGTCCTAGCCGCACTACACGCGAGCACGACGCGGCTCGGCCGCGCCCCTTTTCAGGTGCACACGCATATTGCAATCGCTGATGCACGTGCATATGAATTGGCGTCGCAAAATGAGCAATTTGTCTGGCTGATCCCGAGTAATATTGGCCGACAGGGGCATCCGCGACCAATGAGGGCCGCTTAAGCCATGTCAATGGTTGTGCGCGGTGGGGGGAACAGATGGGACGCGATCGCAAGACGATCAGGGTCGCTGTCGAGTCAGGCGTGCCGATGTTTTGGCTCGATGCTGCGACAGTGGTGCGAAGCTTTGAGTTCTGCGAGCGCGGGGAACCGGCATGACCACCTTGCGGCCAGACAGCGGGCGGTCGGCCAGCCAGAACGTGGCCGTGTCAAGGGGCGGCCCCACGGTCGTGCGCGTGCTGCTAGGGGCTCGGCTGCGGCGCCTGCGGGAGTCCAGCGGCATCACGCGCGCGGAGGCGGGCTACCAGATCCGCGCGTCGACTGCCAAGATCAGCCGCCTGGAAAACGGGCGGGTGGGGTTGAAGGAACGGGATATCGCCGATCTGCTCGCCTTCTATGGTGTCGATGACGAGCACCGGGCCGCGATGATGGAACTGGCGCGGCGGGCAAATGCCCAGGGCTGGTGGGCCGAGTTCGGCGAGGTCGTGCCCGACTGGTTCGAGATCTACGTGGGGTTAGAGCAGGCCACCTCCGTGATCCGTACGTACGAGGTCCAGTTCGTCCCCGGCCTATTGCAGACGGAGGATTACGCTCGGTGCGTAGCTCTGCTTGGCCATCTGGCCGGGCCAGCCGAACAACCAGCCGAACAGATCGACCGGCGGGTGCGGCTTCGGCTGCGGCGTCAAGGGCTGCTCGACGGTCCTGATCCGCCGAGTCTGTGCGCGGTTGTCGACGAGGCGGCGTTGCGACGGCCGCTCGGCGGGTCCCAGGTGATGCGCGCCCAGCTCGCGCATCTCATCAAGATCAGCGACCGGCCGAACGTCGTCGTGCAGATCATGCCGTTCCGCCGCGGCGGTCATGCCGCTGCCGGCGGGTCGTTCACCATCATGCGGTTCGCCGAGCCTGACCTGCCGGACGTTGTCTACCTCGAACAGCTCACCAGCGCCCTCTACCTGGAAAAACGCCACGACATTGAGCACTACGCGCAGGTCATGGACCGGCTGAGCGCGCAGGCCGAGCCGCCGGGAAATACGGCGCAAATCCTCGAGAAGATCATCGGAGCGATCTAGGGCATGTCCTCGGGCATGTCGCGCACAGCTCGGTGGATCGCTCCCAACCGCACATCCTGCCGGGACAGGCGGGACGTTTGGCGCTCGCGTCACGTCACGAGAACCGAAGATGATCCTTGACGGCCGCCGCGTGGTGACCCTCACATACATGGCGCGCCTCGCGGCAGCCGTTCAGGATCAATCTTGGCCGTCGGCTCGGACCGCGCGACATTGTCAGGAACCCGCCAGGTCCGCGGCCTTCCCGCTGGCCGCGTCGTCACGCAGGGGAGCCTTTATGATCTTGCCGATCGAGTTCTTCGGCAGCGTGTCCCACACGTACACTTCCCGCGGTATCTTGAAACGGGCCAGTTCGCGGCCACAGTGATCGATCAGCTCGGCTGCGGGCGCGTGCGCTCCCGGCCGAAGCGAAACGTACGCGACCGGCTCCTCGCTGTAGGTTGGGTTGGGCCGTCCCACGACGGCCGCCTCCTGCACTGCTGGATGCCGCAGCAGCACGTTCTCGATCTCCTTGGGGTAGATGTTCTCGCCGCCCCAGATGATCATGTCCTTGATCCGGTCGACGAGCACAAGGTAGCCGTCCTCGTCGAGGTAGCCCACGTCGCCGGTGTGCAGCCAGCCGTCCCGCAGCGTGCGGCCGGTTTCCTCGGCGCGGCCGAGGTAGCCGCGCATCACGTTCGCCCCCCGGACGACAACCTCGCCTGCCTCGCCGTGCGCCAGGAACTGCCCGTCCTCACCGGCGATGGCGATCTCCTGTCCAGGTAGCGGCAATCCGACCGTGCCGGGCTTGCGGACGCCGTGCACCGGGTTGATCGCCGAGGCGACCGTCCCCTCCGACAGGCCGTAGCCCTCGACGACAGGGACGCCGTACCGCCCTTCGAACTCCCCGATGGCCTCCGCCGGCATCGGGGCGGCGCCGCACACGACGAAGTGCAGCGAAGAAAGATCGGGCTTCACGTCCGGCGGCAGAGAGCTAAGCACGAAATAGATCGTCGGCACGGCGGAGAAGTACGTGGGGCGGTATCGCTCGGCCTCCTCCCAGAACGTCTTAGGGTCGAAGCGGGGCAAGATCACGGTGGAGCCGCCCGCCGCGAGTGGCGACACGACGCTCACCATAAGCCCGTTCACGTGGAAGAGGGGCAGCACAAGCAGGGCCCGCGCGTCTGGTCCGATGTCGAGCGCCTCGAGTATCTGGTCGGTCATGGCGGCCAGGTTGGCTTGGTCGAGCATTACTCCCTTCGGCTGTCCGGTCGTACCGCTCGTATAGACCAGCAGCGCGAGGTCGTCCGGCTCCGCCCTCGGCGGGGGTGCCGGCCCGTCGAGGGCGGCCACGTCGTCGAGGGGGATGAGCCTGGTGTGGCTGGCGGCCAGCTTCAGCGCGGCCGCCTCGTCGGCTACCACGACCTTGGCCTGCGAGTCGGCCAGCTGGTAATCTGCCTCCTCGGAAGTGAGCACGGGGTTCACCGGCGTGACCGTGGCGCCGAGCCGCCAGCTCGCGAACAGGATGAGCACCATCTCGGCGCAGTTGGGCAGCATGGTGGCGACGACGTCAGCTGGGCCGATGCCGAGCGACGCCAAGCCACCCGCAAGCCGCTCGACCCGGGCCGCGAACTGGGCCGAGGTCAGCCGCGTGCGCGCGTCCTCAATACACGGCGCGTCCGGATCCTGCTCAGCGCGACGTGCCGGGATGGCCGCAACATCTACCATCTCGTTCTCCTCCCGGGCAGCGCGCGTCGTTGATACCTCGATCTCATAGGTACTTGATCGTTTTGTACCTAGATCGTTTTGTACCCTCGATCGTGTTGGACCCCGATCGTGCTGGTACCTCGATCTTGCGCTCGCCTGGACGTCGCTAACAGGGTCAAAGTGCCCCCTTCATGCGGGAGTGAGCGCCGCCAGCGCTGTCGGGATTAGCAGCCCAGAGCCTCAGCGAGTTCAACGAGCCCGGCTGTCTCGAGCAAGCCGTCCAGTTCAGGCGTATCCGCTCGATACCCGCCGATGCCCCACTCGAAGGGCCGGTGGACGAAGATCGGGCGAAGGCCTAGTCTGGCCGCCGCGCGCAGGTCGGACGCGTGTGCGGCGACCATCCCGGCGTCCCCGGGCTGGCACTCGAGCAGGCGAAGCGCCATAAGGTACACCTTGGCGTCGGGCTTGTAACAGGCGGCGAGCTGCGCAGACAGCACAATGTCGACGCGAAGGTCAGCGAACTTGAGCAGGTCGGCGAGCAGCGCGATATGGCCGTTGGACAGCGTGGCCGTGACGTGCCTGCGGCGCAAGCGATCGAGCCCTTCCCTGCTATCCGGCCACGGCCGCAGCCGCCGCCAGCCGCCGATGAGCGATTCCCTGTCGGCGGCCGCCAGTTCCACGCCGCGCCGGGCGAGGACGTCCGTCAGGGTTTGACGCTGGAGCCCGTCGAGGTCGCGCCACGCGGCACCCTGCCTGACGCGGTCCAGCGCGGGCTGGTACGCGCGCCGCCAGTCGTCGACGATGCCGGCCCAGTCGGCCCGGACATCAGCGCGGCTCGGGGTTGCCTCGGCGATTTCGATCAGGCTTGATCGCCAGTCGACCAGCGTTCCGAATACGTCGAACAGCAGCACGCGAAGGGGTTTCACAGCGGCAAGTATGTCAACGTCAGCCAGCCTGGCGGGGGAGACTGCCGCGCGCCCACCGGTTAAGGGCTGCCCGATGCGCACCTGCAAACGCCTTCCGCCATCACGACGGCACCAATACGTTCTAGGTTGCCTGATGTGGATGAGCTCACCAGGACCCGTCGGAGCTATGACCTGGTTGCTGACCGTTACTCGGCTCACGTCAGCGGTGAACTGGCTGGCAAGCCGCTCGACCGGGCGCTGTTAGCCGCGCTGGCCGAGCTCACGGCGGGTGGGCCCGTCGTCGATGTAGGCTGCGGCCCGGGCCACGTGGCAGCGCACCTCGCCGGGCACGGCATCCAGATCGTTGGCCTCGACCTATCGTCGGCCATGTGCGCAACCGCACTACGAGACACCGGCTTGCCGGCCGTCGTGGGTGACATGACCGCACTGCCCGTCCCGTCGAACGCCGTGGCAGGGGTCGTGTGTTTCTACGCGCTGATCCATCTCGATACGGCGCACCGCATGGCGGCGTACCAAGAGTGCGCGCGAGTACTTCGCAGCGGCGGGTACGCGTTGGTCGCTTTCCACACCAGCGACGGCGACGTCCCGGTCGGCGGCGTCAAGGCGTTGACGGACTGGTGGGGCCACGAGATCGATTTGACATTCAGGTTCCTCGATCCAGTGGCCGAGGTGCGGGCCATCAGGGCAGCCGGCCTCGACGTTATCGCCCGATTGGACCGCAGGCCGCATACCGGGATCGAGCATCCAAGCGAGCGGTCGTACCTCCTGCTCCGGCGCCCCTGACAAGCCTTCACATCGCAGGCGCCAGTGTCGTATTAGGTGACGGGGATCCCTATCTGCTCAGGTGAGCAGGATTGAGTTCTGATCAGATGGCGCGGATCGAGTTCGGGAGGAAGTCAGGCGATGAGACTGACTCGGGTGGGGACCTTGCTGGCAGCGGCGGTGATGGCGCTGGCCATTACCGCGACCGCGACCACGACCGCGCTGGCCACTGCCCCGGTGTCCAAGGGATCCAGCCCGGTGGTGGTGGTCAGCTGCGCCGGCCACGGGCAAGTCCGGCCAACCGGGTACGACGTTGGCTGCATGGCTAATGAGCTGCTGGTCCAGTTGCGCTGGACAGGCTGGCGCTCGGTAGCCTTCGGCAATGGGTACCTGAAGGTCGACAACTGCAGGCCGAGCTGCGCGCGGGGCACGTATGTCAGGTACCCGATCCTGACCGTCCTGTGGCGGGCCACGCCGTGGCCGCGGCAGGCAGGGCGGAAGTACTTCAGCCAGCTGACGTGGATCTTCACGGGCAGCCGTCCCGGACATGCTGCGGCCGCCCAGACCATCACCCTGTCGTATATGTAGCAATACCTATATAGCCATACTTCTCGGTTTGAGCAGCGGAACAGGCTGCGAGCCTTGATCACGGAATCCAGACGTGCCAGCGGCATCCTGTCGCACCCGGCTCCGATACTGCAGGCACAATTGGGGCCAGTATCGGACGATCACGATGAGGCGGTGGTGATGACTCGATCGGGCCGAGACCGGGTGCTCGCGGACTGCGGCGCTAAGCCCGGTGCCGTTGAGGACTACCCATTCGGCGATGATGTGGCGGTGTTCAAGGTGGCAGGCAAGATGTTCGCGCTGGTGTCCTTGGGCCAGCCGCCAGGCAGCATCAGCCTCAAGTGCGACCCAGACGTCGCGGTCGAGCTGCGCGGCCGGTATCGCGCGATCACGGCGGGCTACCACCTCAACAAGCGGCACTGGAACACGGTCACGATCGACGGCTCGGTGCCCGACGAAGAGATGGCCGAGCTGATCGACCACTCGTACGAGCTGGTGGTGCAGCGCCTGGCGAGTGCGGAGCGGAACAAGTTGATCGGGCGACCGCCGACCGGCGCGGCAGGTGATTAGGGCGCCAGCGGTGGTCACACATCCGTCGCTCCAGATCGATGACGATGTGCGCGCCGGAAATCTGCCGCGGCGGTCTGCGCCGACACCACCGCCTGCTGGTCGACGAAAGTTCATCGCGCGTGCCGGCGCGTTAAGTATCGCGGCCGTTACGCGCGGTCGCGCCAATCTCATCCGACGGCTGCCGCTGAGCACTACTTAGTGCGTCGAATGCCTCGTCGATCAGTTCGGGCAGTTCCGGCGTGCCGTTGTTCTGCGCCCAGGTCAAAACGGCGGTGGTGGCCGCTCCCAGGCATGCGGCGACGGTGACCTTGGTCTGGAAGCCGACGTGTGGATCGTCCGTGCTAGCGCCCAGGGCATCGACGAGAAGCTGCTGGCTGGCCATCTGGTCTGCCCAGAGCCGGGCTTGCAGGGCCGGCGTGGTGACAATGAGCTGGGCCTGAGAGAGCAGGGCGGCACGCTCGGTCTCGTAGATCGCAGCGAGGCCCTGTTTCAGTGCAGTTCGGATCCGCTCGATGACTGGCTGCGCGGCCGGAGACTTTTCGAGCAGCGTGACAAGCAGTGGGTCGTACTCGTCGGAGAGGACGACGTCTTCTTTGGTGCGGAAGTACCTGAAGAATGTCATGTGCGAGACGCCTGCCGCTGCTGCGATCTGCTCGACCGTTGTGGCGTCGTATCCCTGTTCGCCGAATAGCCGGAGGGCGTGGGATCGGATGCTGCGGCGAGTCGCGCTTTTCTTCTGCTGTCGCCAGTCCGGTCTGGAGTCAGGCACGGGACTCATTGTCGCGTACTTACCGTGCGCCGCGGCGTTACGGGTCGTTCGGCTGGGCTCCGTATTGCCCGCCGCGGCGTCGTGCGGTAGGTAGCGCAAGCTGGCGAGGGCGGCCAGGAGGGCCACGACAGCGCAGCTGAACATGACGATGCTCATGCCGTGCAGGAATGCCGAGCCTGCGGCATTTCGTAGCCCGGCGCCGCCCGATCCGAGCCGTGCGGCGAGTTGTGCGGCTTGCGTGATGGACTCGCGCGCGGTCGCGGCCTCGCGGGCAGGCAGCGTAGCGAGTACCGGGTGAAGGGCGCGCGAGTAGCTGGCCGACAGTGCGCTGCCGAGCGCGGCTACCGCAAGTGCGCCGCCTACTTGGCGCAGCGTGCTGTTCACCGCCGCACCCGCTCCTGCCTCGTCGCCACCCACGGCGGTCATGACGGCGTTCATAGCGGCTGCGATTGATGCCCCGACGCCGAGCCCGCACAGCGTCAGCCCGACTGCCACGACGTTGTACCCGCTGGCGAGGTGGATCTGACTGAGCACGAGCAGTCCCGTCGTGAGCAGCATCAGCCCGGCGACCACGGTCAGCTTGGTGCCGATCTTGGCCGCGACCGGGCTTGTCGTACTGCCCGCGACAAGCAGCCCCGCCATCAGGGGCAGCAGGCGCAGACCGGTGTTGAGGGCGTCGTAGCCGTGCACGCTCTGCAGGTATTGCGGCAGCACGAACAGGATTCCGAACAGGGCCACCGACACGGCGATGGTGGCGACCGTGCCCCAGGTAAAACGGCGGTCATGTAGCAACGCCGCGCCGACGAGCGGATGTGTGGTCCGGCGTTCGCGGACGACGAAGCCCACTAGCAGCGGGACCGAGGTCACCAGCAGGGTAAACGTGAGCGGTGCAGACCAGCCGCGTTCCGGGCCGCGGATAACGCCACATACCAGCGACACGATCGCCGCTACCGCCAGCAGCAGGCCAGGGCCGTCAAGTCCTGGCGTACCGGGATTGCCCGATTCCCACAGCAACGCGGCGCCGGCTGCGAGAGTCAGGGCCACGACGGGCACGTTGATCCAGAAGACCGAACTCCACGAGAAATGCTGTAGCAGCAGGCCGCCCAAGACCGGGCCAACCGGCAGGCCGAGAGCAACCGCCGCGGTGGCAACCCCGATCGCCTTGGCACGTTCGGCGTCGCTGAACGTGGCGGACACGATCGCGATCGACAGCGGCAGCACGATCGCCGCGCCCAGCCCCATGAGCGTGCGTGCCGCGATCAGCTCACCCGTCGAGTCGGCGAGCGCACACCACACCGATGCCACAAGAAACGAAGCCAGCCCGGCAAGCAGTACCCGCTTGCGACCCAGTCGGTCCCCGATAACGCCGGCCGGCAGCATCACGCCCGCGAAGGCCAGCGCGTACGCGTCGACGATCCACTGCAGGTCAGCTGTGCCGGCATGCAGGGACGCCGAGATACTTGGCAGCGCGACATTCAAGATCGTGAGATCCAGGCTCACTACGATTAATCCCAGGCACATCACTCCCAACATCCACCACTTGCCCGTACGCATTGAGCGCATCGCATCCACGTCCACCCCAGGCTCGCTGAACAGGGCTTCGGCGACGAAGTCGTAGCTGGCCGCCGTGGCCTAAATGTTAGTTAATAATATGTTAGTTACTAACATATTATTGGGTCAACCTTGCCTGGGATCGACGTCTCGTTCGCGTCCACGGCGACCAAGACGCGGTTGCGGCACGGCAGGGCGACCGCGCCACCGGCGTCGGCTAGCTGACGAGCCGGCCAGGAAACGTGGTCGTCACGGGGTGACCCTCGCGCCAGGTGACGGCCCCGTTCACGATCACCATCCAGACTCCGGTGGCGTTCTCAAGCGGTGCGTCGTAGGTCGCGTGCTCGGTGATCCCAGGTGGGCCGATGACCGCGATGTCGGCGGCCGTACCCGGCGCGAGCCGTCCACGGTCCCGCAGGCCGTAGACGTCCGCCGCGTTCGCGGCCAGGTGCCGGGCCAGTCGCTGGTAGCCGGTGTCGTGCCCGTCGGCCAGGTAGCGGGCGGCGAGGCGGGCGAAGGCGCCGTATCCGCGTGGATGGGGGTGCTGGCCTTGGTAGATGGCGTCCGATCCGGCGCAGTGCCTGTCATCGGTGACGAGCCACGCCAGGTCCTCATCGGTGGGTGGCGCGGGCCGGTCCAGGTGGGCGCCGACACCAAGGTCCGCGGCGGTGAGCAGGTCAAGCACCCACCCACCCGCGCTGCCGTCGGTCGGTTCCGAACTGCGCGCCGCCGCCTGGGTGATTGTCTGCCCGGCGAGGTCGGCGAGGCCGGCGGGCAGGCAGCCCAGCGTGAGGCCAGCGAGGTAGGCATCGGTGAACCTCTCGTCCGCGAGTAGCGTGGCTCGCTGGCCGGGGTCGGCGAGGGCTGCGAGCGTCTGGTCGGGGCCGCGGGCCTGCAGGTCGGGGGGGAGCAGGAGCATCGCAAGGATGGTGCTCGACTTGCGGTATGGGTACATGTCGTAACTGATGGTGACACCCGCGCCCGCGGCCGCAAGCAACGCGGCCTCGACATCGGCTCGCGCGCCCCACAGGTGGCTGGCGTGCACCCGGATACCCGCGGCGCGCCCGACCGCCACAAGTTCACCCAGCCCGGCCCGAACGTCGGGGCCGTAGCCGCGAAGGTGGGATACGTAGGGGCGGCCTGCGGCGGCGAGCGGCCGTGCCATGTCGGCGAGTTCATCGATGTCACCGAACCGGCTGGGCAGGTAGTCCAAGCCGCTGGACAGGCCGACCGCGCCCTCGGCGAGCGCGCGCTCAAGCTGGCGCCGCGCCGCGGTGCGTTCGACGGAGTCAAGTGGCCGAGATGCCAGGGCGGCGATGTTGTGCCTGATCGTGCCCTGCGAGGCCAGGACCGCGACGTTCTGGCTAAGTTTCCCTGCCAGCGCCTCGCCGTAGGCGGCGACGCTGAGGTCGCGCGCCGGTTCCAGGAGGCCGTTGACCGCGCCGAAGTAGCGGTTCAGGTAATTGGCGGTGTCAGCTGTCGCGCCGATCCACGATTGCCCGTCCTGGCCGGTGACCAGGGTGGTGACGCCCTGGGCGAGCGCGCCGTCGGCGCGGCCCGCGGCCAGCAGCGGTCCTTCCGCGTGGGCGTGCGCGTCGATGAAGCCCGGGCAAATGACACTGCCAGAGGCGAGGTCGATCACATCGCAGCCAGGCGGAACCGCGCTGACGGCGCCGATAGAGGCGATCGCCTCTCCCTCGATCAGCACATCGGCGCGCCGGGTCGCCGCCCCGATTCCGTCGGCGACCCGTCCGCCGCGAAGCAGCATCGTCGTGGTCACAAGCTGACTTCCCGCCCTTCTTTGTCCGCTCCGCGCCCGCAAAGGACCGGCGCCGCGTGCCACCGAATCTATCCGCGCTCGCGCGCCGTCCGCCTACGGTGGTCAAGTCGACGAGCCGGATGCAGGCCGCGGGACTACTGGCGGCAACCCGATGCGGGCGACCGGAGGCTGGTCCGGTTGTATCTCACCGACCATGGCCGCTCCTCGCGCAAAGTAATCGAGGGGGAGCGGGACAAACTCGTGCGGCGCGCCACCTCGACGCTGACTGAGCGGGTGCGGCGTGTCCTGCATAAGGGCGCTAAGCAAGATCATGGAGTAATCGAGGGGGAGCCGGACAAACTCGTGCGGCGCGCCCACGTCGACGCTGACTGAGCAGGAGTGGCGTGTCCTGCACAAGGCGCTAAGCAAGATCATCGAGCAGATGGCAGGCGGGGATGCTGTCGGCCGAGCCGCAAGCTACCGCCTGGCGGGCATCGCCGAGAAGATACCGCCGTGGTTGGCCCGTTGGTGGCGCTATAGCGCCACCAACGGGCCAACGATCATCGCGGCCAGGAAGCCGAGGCTGCAGCGGCCCGATGGCTCATTGTGTGCCAGCGCCGGCACTGTCAGCGCCGGAATCATCCGCACGCGGCGTGCCTTGACGGCCAGCTGAGGTAGGCGGATACGGTTGGTCGGTCGGAGTGATCGTCGCGCTCGGCCGGCCGCCAGATGGCCGGCCACGTGTGGGCGGCGCGCACACCCAGACGGCGCGGCACGCGTGTGCCGGCAACGAGGAGGAGCGATGCCTACCCGTACTGCTCAAACGACCTGGACCGGCGGCCTGGAGGACGGCGCAGGAACGGTGGAGCTGAAGAGTTCCGGTGCCGGGAGCTACGAGGTCTCCTTCCCCAAGCGGACGGCCGATGATGCTGATGGCACGACCAGCCCGGAGGAGCTCATCGCTGCGGCTCACAGCGCGTGCTATGCGATGCAGTTCTCCGCCCTGCTCGGGGCGGCGGGAGGCAAGGCTCCGTCGCTGCAGGTCCACGCCGATGTCACCCTGGGTCCCGATCGCGCAGGGGGGCTCCGGATCAGCGGTATCAGGCTGGCCGTTAGCGGCTCCGCCGACGGCGTGGACGAGCAGACGTTCACGAAGATCGCCGCGGACGCCAAGAACGGCTGCCCGGTCAGCAAGGCTCTCACGGGCACCGAGATCACACTCGACGTCACGCCGGGCGGCTAGTCGGCTAGCCAAGCTCATGGACGTTGAGTGATGGCAACGTACGACCGGCTCGCCGGGCACTATGACGCCGTGACGGGTGATTCGGCTGCCGAGATCATGTTCATAGACCGGCTCATCCAACAAGCAAACCCCGAGGCGGCGACCTTGCTTGAGGTGGCCTGCGGGACGGGTGGCGTCATGGCTCCGCTCGCGGGAAGTTACCAGGTGAGCGGTTTGGACGTGTCGCCAGGCATGCTGGCGGTAGCGCGTAAGAAACTGCCCGCGGGAACACCCCTATACGAAGCGGATATGAGCTGCTTCAAACTGGACGCGCAATTCGACGCGATTATTTGCATTTACCACAGCATTAACCATCTACTTGGCTTCGCGGCTTGGCAGAGCTTTTTCGACTGTGTCTGCTCGCACCTGAATCAGGGCGGCGTTTTTATCTTCGATATCAACACCCTGCGCGGCCTGAAGCTGATGGCGAGCATGGACAGGGAGGTCCAGCAGTTCGGCGACAATTACCTGATTATCCGGGTGCGGACGAGTGACCAGGTGGTTTTCAACTGGAACATCGATCTGTACGAGCTCCAGCACAACGGCAGATACCGCCTGGTCACACAGGTCATCAGGACGGCGTCGTTCCCCGTGGCACAGATACGAGCCGCGTTGCGTGAAAGATTCGCCGAGGTGAGGACGATTGGGGGCGAAGGAAGCGCTGGCATAGAAGACGGCGTCACCGCAGACAGCGTCACCGAAGGTGGCATCACCGAAGGCGGCGTCACCGAAGGCGGCGTCATTGGAGACGGTGCGGACCGGGCCTGGTTCGTCTGTACCAAGGCCGCCTCCGCCGTCCGGCCCTGAACGGAATCCCCCGCGGGCACTTCGCGGTGGTCTGCGGTGGTCTGCGCCGCCCACGGGGCGACCATCAGGGCCACGCACCGGCGGATATCAGCCCTTGACGTAAGCGAGTTTCTCCTTGACCAGTCCGCCACTGATGGTTATCACGTCCACACCTCGAACGCGGCCGCGGCCCCAGTCGAACCGCCATCGCTGTACGACCCGGTCGCCGGCGACGATCAGCTCCTCGGCATCGAAACGCCCCTGTTCCTCGGCGAAGACGGGCTGCCAGGCCGTGCGTACCGCGTCGCGGCCTTCGAATCTCCGCCCGTCAGGCGCCGGGTCGGTGCTCTCGAACACCACGTCGGGGGTGCATAGGTCCAGCGCTGCGTCCAGGTCGTGGGCGTTCCATGCCGCGTTGAAGGCGGCGATCAGCCTGCGTATGGCGTCCTCATCCATGCCTCAAGGTCGCAGCAAAGCACGCTGTCGCGCAAGACCTTGCCTGAACTGCGCCGATCCCGGCCGCTCGGCTTAGACCGAGCTTGCCGTAACTCTCCGTAAATCTAGCGGGCTGACCTGCGGGAACCTGTCCTGCTACGTGACTAAATGTAGCCACTAAATATGCTAGACATCATGGTATTGACCTGCAATGATTGGCGTATGGCGACTCCACGGCATGCGGGGATGTACGTTGAGAGCCCATCCCGGACCTACCAGGCCAAGGACGGCAGCACGCGGACCTACCGGACGCATTTGCTGCGCCGCTCGTTCCGCGAGGACGGGAAAGTGAGAAAAGAAACGCTGGCGAATCTGTCGGCGCTTCCCGACGGCGTGATCGCGGCGCTGAAAGCGTCGCTGTCTGGCTCGGTGCTGGTGGACGCGGGCGATGTTTTCGATATCGAGCGGTCATTACCGCACGGGCACGTGGCTGCGGCGCACGTGATGGCCTCGAGGCTGGGGCTGAAAAGCCTGCTCGGCCCCGATTGTTCCGAGCGGGACCTGGCGTACGGGCTGATAATCGCCCGCGCGGTTGCGCCGGCGTCGAAACTGGCCACCACCCGCTGGTGGGCGGACACTACGCTGGGCGCGGACGTGGGCGTGGAAAATGCCGGCACCGGCGAGGTGTATGCGGCGATGGACTGGCTGCTGTCCCGGCAGGACGCGATCGAGAAGAAACTGGCGGCCCGGCACCTGGAGCCCGGCGGGCTGGCATTGTTTGATTTGTCGTCGGCGTGGCTGGAAGGGCATAGCTGCCCGCTGGGCGCGTTCGGGCATTCCCGGGACGGGAAGAAAAGCCGGGAGCAGATCGAGTTCGGCATGGTCACTAGCCGGGCCGGGATCCCGGTCGCGATCCGGGTATTCGCCGGGAACACCTCCGATTCGGTCGCATTCGGGGAAATCATCCCGGTCGTGCGGGACAAATTCGGGCTCGGGGAGGTTATCCTGGTCGGCGACCGCGGGTCGGTCACCAAGGTGCGGATCCGCCAGCTGCGGGCGCTGCCCGGCGCGGGCTGGATCACGGCCCTGCGGGCCCCCTCCATCGCGGCCCTGGCCAGGGACGACGGGCCGCTGCAGATGTCGCTGTTCGACGACCAGAACTTCGCCGAGATCACCGACGCCAGATACCCGGGCGAGCGGCTGATCTGCTGCCGCAACCCCGCGCTAGCCGCCCAGCGCGCCGCCAAGCGCGAATCCCTGCTGCAAGCCACCGAGACAGAACTGGAAAAGATCGCCGCGCAGGTGGCTGCGGGCCGGGTGAAAGACGCCGACAAGATCGGGGTCAAGGTCGGCAAGGTCATCAACAAGCGCAAGGTCGGCAAGCACTTCATCACCGATATCGCGGACGGGCGCCTTTCCTGGCAGCGGGATCAGGACAAAATCGCCGCCGAGGCGGAACTGGACGGGATCTACGTCATCCGCACCTCCGCCACGGAGGAAAAACTCGGCACCGCTGACACCGTCGAAGCCTACAAAGACCTCGGGAACCTGGAACGGGACTTCTGGTCAATGAAAGCCGAAGACATCGACCTGCGGCCGATTTACCACTACCTGGAAAACCGGGTCCGAGCGCACGTGTTGTTGTGCATGCTCGCCACCTACCTCACCTGGCACCTGCGGCAGGTGCTCGCCCGGCTAACCTTTACCGACAACGACAAACCCGCCCGCGAAGACCCCGTGTCCCCCGCCCGCAGATCCGCCACGGCAACGGCGAAAGACATCGCGAAAATAACCCCAGACAAGCTGCCCGTCCGCGGCTATCACGAACTAATCAGCCATCTGGCCACCCTTACCCGAAACACCATCAGCTTCAACGGGCAGCGCCTCGAAAAGCTCTCAACACCGACCCCAGAACAGCGCCGCGTATTCGAGCTGCTCGGCACGTCCGTCCCCCTC
>DATIYI010000099.1:0-26920 GCA_035517695.1 Streptosporangiaceae bacterium | reverse complement strand
GGCGCCGGTTGTGTCGGCTGCGGCCGGGGCGCTGGCGCCGGTTACCGGCGTGGTGGCGCCGGTGGTGTCGGCTGCGGCCGGGGCGCTGGCCCCGGTCTCTGGTGTGGTGGCCCCGGTCGTGTCGGCAGCGGCCGGGGCGCTGGCCCCGGTCGTGTCGGCTGTTACCGGTGTGGTGGCGCCGGTCGTGTCGGCTGCGGCCGGGGCGCTGGCCCCGGCCGCCGGTCCGCTGAGCTGGTCCGGCCCAGGCGTGCGGGGTGTGCCCTGGTCGCCTCGGGCCGGAGGCGCATCGGCTGCTGGAGCCGCCGCGGCAGCGCTGGGCGCCGGTGTGTCCTGGCTGCCGGCGCCGTCGGCGGGGGCAGGTGGCGGTGGTGCGCCGATGTCGCCGGCGCCGGGGTTTCCCCGGCTGCCGGCCGGGCCGGGCGGCGGCGCAAACGGCGCCAGCGGCGGCATCGGCGGGAATGGCGGGCGCGGACTGCAGGGTGGCGTCTGTGCTGCCCTGATCGCGCTGCTCACGATGGTGTTGCTGCGGCTGGCGCGTCGTGCGGCCGCGAAGCCGATCTGGCGTTCTTACCTGCCGGAGGTGCCACCCGCTTAAGTCTCTTTCCTTCCCGACCGGTTCGTGCCTTCGGCGTCCGGACCAGCAGCGTCCGGCGCTGATCCCTTAGGAAGGAAAGTGACAGCACTATGCGTATGTGGACGAAGTCCGCGTGCGTCGTGCTCGCCTGGAGCATTTTGTCGATCACCGTGGTGGCGGTCGGCATGAAGGGATCCGTCTACCCGGCCCAGGTGAACACCCGCACCGAGAGTAATACTGAGGTCACCCTCACCGGCACGCTGAGCGTCGCCGCGGCGGTCGTGACGGCGACGAGCCGCCCCGCGAGATACGTCGTGCGGCGCGGCGACACGTTGTCCGGCATCGCCGCCCGGTTTTCCGTGCGCGGCGGCTGGCCGGCTCTTTACGCGGCCAACCAGCGGCTCATCGGCTCCGATCCAAACGTCATCCTTTCCGGCGCCGTTGTTGTGCTGCCCGGCCAGGTGGCGCCCGTCCGCTACATAGTCGCGGCCGGTGACACGTTGTCGGGCATCGCGGCCGGGTTCGCCGTGCGCGGTGGCTGGCCGGGCCTGTACACGGCCAACCGGCAGGCGATCGGCGCTGATCCGAACGCGATCCTGCCTGGCACTGTGCTGACGGTGGCGCGCCCGGCTGCACTGTCACCGCCTGCGCCGGGCCCGGCCCACCGGCGGCAGCGCCCGGTACCTCCGCCGTCTCCGCCAGCTGGCACCCGGCACCATCCCCGGCCGGTGATAAGAGGAGCGCCGCACCGCGCGGGCATGCCGCAGTGGCTGAAGGCCATGCTGCTGGCCGTTGGCCTGTTCATCCTGGTGGCCTTCCTCGCTGAGCCGGTGCTGGTTGCCCGCCGTCGGCGGCAGCAGGCCGCGGTCCAGGCACTCCAGCGCCGCAGGGCCGGCTCTGGCCGGGGGCCGGGCTCTCGGCGGCCCGGTGCGGATAAGGCTCGCATCGTCCTCGCCGACCATGACCGGCTCGTTGTGACGTGCAGCAAGCGTGACGGCACGGTCTACGTGCTGCGGCCTCCCGGTGAGGATCCGAAGGCGATCTTGCGGGTGGCCCGGCTGGTGCTGGCGGAGGGTCCGTACCGGGAGCTGGCCGACCAGCTCGGAGTGCCCGCCAGCTGGCCGATGGAGTGCCCGCAGAGGGCGGGCCGGCGGACGCCCCCGGCCCGCCCCGGGCCCTCGGGGTGAGCGCGGCGCCCGGGGACCGCGGGGATCCCCGTGGTCCCCGGGGGGCGGTGCTAACGGTCTGTCGGCTCCGGCGAAGCCCGATTCCGCAGCGATTCGACTAGCGCGGCCACGTGACGCCGGTCCTCGGGCGTCAGCTCGTCGATGCTGGCGATCAGGAGCTCCCTCTCCCGGTCGCCCGGGTCCTGCTGCCCGGCCGGGACCTGGTCGTAGTAGTGCAGCCCGGTGGACTCGGCTGCGGCGGCGCGGACCGCCGAGACCGGCACGTCGATGCCTTTGGCGAGCGCATCGATCGTGGCAGGGCGTGGCGGCCGGGCCAGGTTGCGTGTCGTGGCGAGGGTATAGATGGTGGACCGGGGCAATCCGCCGCGCCGGGCGACATCGCCGTAAGACCAGCCCCGCTCGCGCAGCCGCTGCTGGATCAGCCGCTGAAGCGGGTTGAGTGCGTGCTCCAGCGCTGCAGCGGCGGCGCGCGGCGGCTCTGTGGGGTGGTCGTGCTTGTCCCCCGTCGCATGCGCCGTTGTATCCGCCAACCTATGCCCGCCTTCGTCCGGTGAGCTCAGCCGCGATTCCTCGGTGTTGACTGATCCCAGGACCGTGCTGTACGGTCATCACCGTACAGACTGTACTTCAAACAGCGTACACCAGGTCCGTGGCCCGGCGCTACACCGGCGCCGGGCGGTCCCAGAGGCCCTGTGCGGCCGGGACCGCGCGGGCCAGCCCCTGGCTGGCAGGCCCGGGGCAGATCATCCCCGAAGGAGGTTCCATGTCCACTGAACCTGCTGTGACGATGCAGGACCTCGAGCTCGAGCGCGCCGAGCTGCTCCCGAGCCGGGAAACCCTCTGTTGCTGCAACTACCGTCCGGGCTCCAGCTTCACCCAGGTTGGGTACGGCAACACGGCCCTGGCGGGGCTGCTGAACGTCTCCGCTTTGAACGGCAGCTTCGACAACATCCTCAGCCTGGGCTCCGGCACCATCTAGTAGCACCTGCCCGGCTCGCACCGCTGGCCTGTGCATATTTACCTGAGGGGGATGCACGGCAGCAGGAGGAGGGCCGCCCCGGCCCTGTCCGGGCGGCCCTCCCGTGTGCGGGCCTGGCCCGGCCGGTCCGCGCGACCAGCCGTCCCTGACGTCCCTGGTGCATGCGAGGAGGACCAGCCGTGACCGCAGTCGCAAAGCACGCGACCACCGGGCGCACCGCGCCCCTTCCCCCGGCGGGTGCGCCCGGGCCGGCCGGGCCGCCCCGGCTGGCCGATGGGGTCGAGCTGCTCGGCGAGTACCAGAACTCCGGCTACAGCCAGCCGCCGTCGCTGCTGCGGCGGGCTGATGGCCAGGTCATCCAGATGTCGGCGCTGCTGTACGGGGTGACCCGCCGGATCGACGGGTCCCGCGACCCGGCCGCCATCGCAGACCTGGTCAGCGGCGACCTCGGCCGGTCCCTGACCGATGGCCAGGTCCGTCATCTCATCACCGCGAAGCTGCTGCCCCTCGGCATCGTCGCCGCCGGGGGCGCCCCGGCTGCCCCGCCGAAGGCCAACCCGCTGCTCGCGCTGCGGGCGCGGGGCACGCTGCTGCCCGAACGTGCGGCCAACGCCGCCGGGGTGCTGCTGCGGCCGCTGTTCCGGTGGCCCGTCGTGGTGGCCGTGGCCGGCAGCGTGCTGGCGGTGGATTACTGGCTGTTCGGCGTGCACGGGCTCGGCGGCGGGCCGCGGCAGGTCCTGCGCGACCCGGTGGACCTGCTGGCCGTGCTCGGCCTGTCCGTGGTCGCCGCCGCATTCCACGAGTGCGGGCACGCGGCCGGCTGCCGCTACGGCGGCGCGCGGCCCGGCGTGATCGGCGTCGGCATCTACCTGGTCTGGCCGTCGTTCTTCACCGACGTCACCGACTCCTACCGGCTCAGCCGCGCCGGCCGGCTGCGAACCGATCTCGGCGGCCTGTACTTCAACGGGGTCTTCATGCTGGCCCTGGCCGGCCTCTACGCGGCCACCTCGGCCCAGATCCTGCTCCTGGTCATCGCGCTCACGCACCTGGAGATGCTGGAGCAGCTGCTCCCGTTCGTCCGCTTCGACGGCTACTTCATCCTCAGCGACCTGGCCGGCGTGCCGGACCTGTTCGCCCGCGTCACCCCCATCCTGAAAAGCGCCCTGCCGGCGGGCCGCCGGGACCCGCGCGTCACCGGCCTGCGGCACGGCGCCCGGATCGTGGTGACCGGCTGGGTGCTGTGCGTCATCCCGCTGCTCACGCTCAGCATCGGGTACCTGCTGCTGCACCTGCCTCAGCTCAACCGGGCGCTGTGGCGCTCCGCCAGCCTGCAGGCTCACCTCATGACCGCTGCCGCCGCCGGCCGCCACTACGCGATGGCGGCGGCGGGCGCGATCGGTGCCGCCTTGCTGATCCTGTCACTCGCCGGCTCGCTGTACATCACGACCGGGCTGGCCCGGCGGGCCGCCGCCACGGGCCTGTGCTGGTCCGCCGGCCGTCCCGCCCGCCGCCTCCTGGCCGCCGTGGCCGCCCTGGCCTGCACGACCGCGCTCGCCGCCTTCTGGACCACCCAAGGCCAGTTCCACGGCTGGTGACTGCCGCCTTGCCCGACCGAGGCGAGCAGCAGCGTCGCCGCGCCGCCGCGGCCGCGGGCTGCTACGGCCGCGGTCAGGAAACGGTGCCCGCACATGCGAACGCCCCGCCGTGTCACGAGGGGCCGGGGCGGGGCGTTCGCATGTGCGCTAGCGCTCGCTCTCGACGACGGTCAGGGCTGCTTGGGGGCCTTCGGATGCGCGGCCGACGACGTCGGGCCCGGCGAGGCCCAGCTCTGCGGCCCACCCATCAATGCGCAAGACGGCCGCCAACGAAATTAACTCCGGCTGCCTCACCCCCCCGGTACCAGATAACAGAACGGGACGGCCTGGCCGGATGGCTGGGATGCCCCCGTGCGAAGCGAGCGCAGGCTGGTCAGCCACGCGGCGGCCAGCAGCTGCTCGCGCTCCCCGAGCCCGGCCACCATCGGCAGCTCACCCAGGACGCGGGCAAGCAGCTCCCGGGCCATAACCGCGGCCGGCCGGGCGGCCGGCCGCCAGCAGCTGGCACCAGCCCGGCGCCGAGCGTGGCGGACCAGCCGTTGGGACTCTGGATTCCTGAGCACTTGCCATGCCCGGGATGCTGGCGATGTGTTCTGACAGGGCCGGGTGATACAGCGGGTTATCACATCATTGCCGTCGGGATCAGCTACGATCGCGTAACGCGCACCCCAGAAGGCATCGAAGGGACGGCTGCCGCCCCGGGTAGCCGGCGGATGTCAAATCCGCGCAGCGCTCATCGACCGCCGCTTGGGCTGGGAGCGAGAATCCAATGACGGCGCCGAAGCTCGCTGGATCGGTGCGCCAGGCCGCGTGCCAAATGACTCCCGCCGCCGGCACAACGATTCTCGACATCCTGCTACCCGCGCCCGAGGTCGTGCCCCTCCGCCCCGGCACGTCTCCAGCCGCTGGGTTGCGCCCCTGCACCCAGGCTGAGGACCGCATCCCCCTGGTGGATACGCGGCACCGTGCCCGCTACCGGCCCGCTACCGGGCGCGGTGGAGAGCCGCCAAGGCGTGGGCAGGTTTGTTGCGCGCCGTCCCAGAGACGGCCATTATCGGCGCCTTACCGGACGTCCGGGCTAGCGTGGACGTATCCTGCCGCCGAGGATGCGGCGGCTGGCAACGTTCAGGCAATCATGGGCAGGGGAGCGGGCATGGCGGATACGGACTCGATGAGCGCGAACCCCACCAGTGCTAGGGGCCATCGGGTTGATCTGCATATCGACCGGCCGCACCCGGCGCGGGTCTATGACTATCTGCTCGGCGGCAAGGACAACTACGCCGCCGACCGGGCCGCGGCCGAGGAGGGCCTGAAAGCCAACCCCAATTCACGGATCCCGCCCAGGGAGAATCGCGCGTTCTTGCGCCGTGCCGTGCGCTACCTGGCCCGCGAGGCCGGCATCAGCCAGTTCCTGGACATCGGCACCGGCATCCCGACCTCCCCGAACGTGCACGAGGTCGCCCAGGACGTCGAGCCGCGGGCGCGAATCGTGTACGTCGACAACGACCCCATCGTGCTCACCCACGCCCGGGCCTTACTCACCAGCGGCCCCGCGGGCGAGACCGCCTACATCGACTCCGACCTGCGCGATGTCGACAAGATCCTCAGTTCCCCTGAGCTGAACGAGACGCTGGATCTGAGCCACCCGGTCGCGCTGCTGCTGATCGCGATCATGCATTTCGTCCCCGACGCCGACGACCCCTACGGCCTTGCGGACCGCCTGCTCGCGGGGTTGCCGTCCGGCAGCTACCTGGCGCTTTCGCATCTCACCGGCGACTTCGACCCGGCGGCGTGGGAAGGGGTCGCCGCAGTGTACCGGCGCAGCGGGGTGACCATGCAGGTCCGCTCCCGCCCGCAGGTCGAACGGTTCTTCGCCGGGCTCGACCTGATCGACCCTGGCGTGGTGTCGCTGCCCCGCTGGCGGCCCGACCCCAGCGACGGTGGCCACGCCAGCCCGCCAGCCGACGCCGCGGTCTCCGTATATGGCGGCGTTGCACGCAAGCCCTGACGCGCCGGGCAACGCCGCCAGCGTCACTACCCTCGCGCTCAGGAGACCGGGTCGCTCCCGCAGTGAGCCCGCAGTGAAAGACAGAGCACACTTGAGGTGTGGTTGAAGCTTCCGGCTGGTACGACCCGGCCGTCTACCCCGAGCTGCGCCGCGCCGCACCGTGGGTCATGGAGGACATGATCGAGGCACAGGCGACGCTGCCCGAGACGCTGGGTGACTGCCTTGCCAGCTCAGCGCCGCAGCTGATCGAGATGCTGCACGTGGCCGCCGACGCCGGCGAGCCGATTGTCGTGTCGGCAGTGGGCACGTCGGGACATAGCGCGCGCGCAGTGGCGCTCATCCTCAACGGCGCGATCGGCGGGCCGGCGGTCGCGGCCGGCCCGGCCGAGGCGCGCGAGTCCGCCGACCAGGCCCTGGCACCTCGCAGCAGGGGCCTGTGTATCGCGATCTCGCATGGCGGGATGTCCACGTCGACGGTGCGGTCATTGGCGGCCGCCCGCGAGGCGGGCGCGAAGACCGCCCTGATTACGGCTGCTGCCAACACGCCCGCCCGGGACATCGCCGATGTCGTACTGGTGACCCCCCTGCGCGACAAGTCGTACTGTCACACGGTCGGTTACACCTCGCCGATGCTGACCGGGTTCTACCTCGCCTCCGCCTGGCGGGAGGAAGAGTTCCCGGCGGCTGGCCTCGCCGGATACCTGCGAGAGCTCCTGACGATGCGCGCACGCGGGCTGGAGATCGGTGCCGAACTGGGCAAGGCGCGGCGCCTCATCGCCGCGGGAAGCCTGATTGACGTGCCCACGGCGCGAGAGCTGGCCCTGAAAGTCGCGGAGGGCGCATGGGTCCCGACCACCACGCTCGGGGTGGAGGAAACGTTGCACGGCCACCTGGTCGCACACGACGCGAACAGCGCTCTTGTCGTCGTGGTCACCGGCGGCCCGAGCGCCGGTCGCGCTGCCGAGGGTGCGCACGAGCTGCTCACGGCTGCCCGCCGGATCGGGTTGCGGACAGCGGCGATGGTCAGCTCGGACCTGCAAGGCGCGATCCCGGCCGAGGACGTCACGGCAGGCAAACTGGTGATCCCCCAAGCTGACCTGCCCGAACTCGTGACCTCACTCCTCGGCGGCGCCGTGGCCCTGCAGCTGCTGACCATCGGCCTGATCTACGAGCGACAGACGAACCCGGACCTGCTGCGAAGGGAGCAGGCGCCTTATCGCGAGGCGGTCGCGGCGGGCGGAGCAAAACATCCACGGCGCTGAGTCACCTCCGTGCAGAGACGATGTCAAAGAACGTCCCGCACCCACCAGTTCCAAATGGCCGCCGTTCCGGTCGCGCGTCGGCGGAAGCGAGAACGGCCAGGGGAACGCGACTACTCTGACGGGCAGCGGAGTTAGAACGTAGGGTAATGCCACCCGGGCACTCCCAGCTCAGCCGGTATGTCCAGTAAGTGCCGGTGGTGTAGATCAGGCTCAGGACCTCGCTGAGACGCTGGTCGGCGGCCCGGCGGCGGGGTCCTCTGTGTGGAACGCGCGATGAACTCAGCCGCTTCAGCGGCGTCCGCGTCCCGCGTGACGGCGGTGGGTGCGTGCGCTGTCATCCTTAGCCTCCGTTCTTCGTGCCGCGGCGGAGCTTCTCGAGATGGGTGCGTGCGTCGTCTAACAGGTAGCTCCAGGTCATCGAGGGCAGCCATGTGATTCACCGCTAAGCTCGCGAAGGCTGCTGGGGGCCTTTAGCGCGACCAGGTCGTGGCGGATCCGCGCGCCTGGCAGCCCGGCGGTGGTGAGGACCTGCAATGTTCGTTCCACCATCGCGGGCGGACCGGCGAGGAAGGCGTCTGGCAGGTCAGCGAGCGGCGCCTTCCGGGCGATGACCTCATGGACCAGGCCGCGGCCGGGGCTGTCGCCGAGCCGTTCCTCCACGGCGGTGATGATATCCAGCCAGGGGTGACACTCCTGGAGGGACCACAGGTCGACCATGTCGTACAGGTCGTCTGCGATGCGGGCCCCGACGTAGAGCTGGACGGGGCGGCGGTCGCTGCGGGGTGCGCCGCGGATGGTCTCCTCAACGATCGCCTTGATGGGGGCGAGTCCGGTGCCTCCTGCGGCGCACAGCATCGGCTGCGTGGACGGCGGGGGGGCGGTCATGGTGCCAGCGGCGGGACCGAGAATGAGCGGGTCACCGGGTTTGGTGTGCTGCACGAGGGACGTGCTGACCCATCCGCCGGCCACGGCCCGGATATGGAACTGGATCCGCCCGTCCTCGCGTGGCGCGTTCGCCACGGAGTAGCGGCGCCAGACGCGGTGCCAGCGAGGTGTCTGGACGCTTAAGTGCTGCCCGGCCTGATAGGGCACAGCGCTGTCGGGCTGCACCGTGACGATGGCCAGATTACGGCGGCGGCGGTCATGCTGGACGACCTCGGCGCGCCACCAGGGCGGCGTATCGGCGGCGGCTTCCCCGGCCGCTGTGGTCATCACGGCAGCGGCGTGCTGGTAGGTGGCGAGCCAGGCGTCGGCGGCGGCGGGAGTCCAGGCGTCGCCGGCGAATTTGGCGAGCGTGGCAAGGAGGGCTTGCCCGACTGCGGGGTAGTGCTCATCTCGTACGCCGTACTTGCGGTGGTCCCGGCCGAGTTGGGCAAGGTACTCATCCAGGGCGCCTTGGTTGCTGAGGGACTCGGTGATCCGTACTAGTGCCCGCATGAGCCGGTCTCGCTGGTAGTCCATCGAGGCTGGGAACAGGGCGCGGAGGTGGGGGTGGGCGGCGAAAAGCTGACCGTAGAAGTAGGCGACTGCTTTCTCACCCGTCTCGCCCACGCGGGCGAAGGAGGTCTTCAGTGCTTGCTGATCGCTGTTCCCTAAAGAGGCCTGTTCGCTACGAAGCGCAGTCGTATTCTCGCTTTCTGTCATAGTTCCCATGAGCAGAGAGGTACACCGTCATCGTATGAACGCAATCAGTACTTGACGAAAAGTAAGATTGTTGTCACCGAAGGACACAAGCGACCAGACGTTTACGGCCGTTCGCGTAATGCGGTCTCGCCGGCCGGTTGCGCGCCCTCGAGCAGTCGCTGCCCGGGTTTCGTTACGTGTCGCCACCTTCCCCTCCGCCACGACCCGGCCGTCCGCCATTACGATCAGGCGGTCGCTTCGGCTGCACGCTGAGGCACGTATCACCAACGGCCTCGCCACCCCGCAGCGGCGGCAGGCCAAGCCACTGCCGATGCTGACGCTGATGGGGGCCGTAACCGGATCACGGAACGCGTCTCGTCCCGCCGCCTTCCATCGAAACTCCAAGATTGGTGCCTGTTGTCTCGCATGCTGAGACGGATGTGCCAAGAGTGCCCGCGTCTGTCACACTGGGGGCATGCCGTCCGGCCGGATCATTATCGGCGGGCGCGCCGGCACCTAGGGCTACAGCACGAACCGCTCAGCAATAACAGCTCAGCAATAACAGCTCAGCGAGGCCCACTCGTCGGCGCGCAGACCTCTCGCATCCCGCGAGAGGTCTTTTGCTTTTGCGGCGGCCGTCGCTCGCCGGGCCTCATGGAACTCGAAGGGACTGACATAGCCGATGCTCGACGACGCGTTCCACGTCTATGACACGACGCTGCGCGATGGGGCGCAGCAGGAGGGCCTCAATCTGACGGTGGCCGACAAGATGGCCATCGCGCGGCAGCTTGATGAGCTCGGCGCCGGTTTCATCGAGGGCGGATGGCCGGGCGCCAACCCCAAGGACACCGAATTCTTCAGGCTCGCCAGGACCGAGCTTGATCTGAGGCACGCGCAGCTCGCCGCGTTCGGCGCGACCCGCCGGCCCGGCGCCAAGGCGCCCGACGACCCAACGGTCGCCGCGCTGCGCGAATCCGGCGCGCCGGTCGTGACTCTTGTCGCCAAGAGTCACGACCGGCACGTCGAGCTGGCTCTCCGCACCACCCTGGCGGAGAACCTGGCGATGATCCGCGACACCATCGCGCACCTGCGCGCGGAGGGCCAGCGGGTGTTCCTCGACGCCGAGCATTTCTTCGACGGCTACCGCGCCAACCCGTCGTACGCGCTCGAGGTGGTGCGCACGGCGGCTGACGCGGGCGCCGACGTCGTGGCGCTCTGCGACACCAACGGCGGGATGCTGCCCGGCGAACTGGGCGACGTCGTCAGCGCCGTCCGGCAGCACACCGGGGCGCGGCTGGGCATCCACTGCCACGATGACGGCGCCTGCGCGGTGGCCAACACCCTGACGGCGGTGGACGCAGGCGTCACGCACGTGCAGGGCACCGCGAACGGCTATGGCGAGCGCTGCGGCAACGCCAACCTGTTCAGCGTCGTGGCGGGGCTGCAGCTGAAGAAGGGCCGACAGGTGCTGCCGGATGGGTGCCTGACGGAGATGAGCCGGATCGCGCACGCGATCACCGAGGTCACCAACGTGACTCCGGACACCCACCAGCCGTACGTCGGGATGTCCGCCTTCGCGCACAAGGCGGGATTGCACGCGTCAGCAGTCAAGGTCGACCCGATGCTCTACCAGCACGCCGATCCGGCGGTCGTCGGCAACGACATGCGGCTTATCGTCTCCGACATGGCGGGCCGGGCGTCGATCGAGCTAAAGGGCCGCGAGCTCGGCTACGACCTGTCCGGCGACCGCGAGGTTCTCAGTGCCGTAGTGGCGCGGGTCAAAGATCTCGAAGCCCGCGGGTACACCTTCGAGGCCGCCGACGCGTCGTTCGAACTGCTGCTGCGCGACGTGCTCTCGCCGCGGCGGCTGCGCCATTTCGACGTCGAATCATGGCGGGTGATCGTGGAGCGGCGCCCAGACGGCGGCGAGGTCAGCGAGGCCACGGTGAAGCTGGTCGCCAAGGGGGAGCGGATCGTCGCCACGGGCGAGGGCAACGGGCCTGTCAACGCGCTGGACACGGCGCTGCGGCAGGCACTCGGGCGGCTCTACCCCGAGCTTGCCACCCTGGAGCTCATCGACTACAAGGTCCGCATCCTGGAGGGCTCGCACGGGACCGGCGCGGTGACCCGGGTGCTGATCGAATCCGGGGACGGCTCCGCCACCTGGAGCACGGTCGGCGTGGACGAAAACGTGATCGCCGCGTCCTGGCAGGCTCTTGACGATGCCGTCACCTACGGCCTGCTGCGCGCGGGCTACGAGCCCGACGTCGTCACCAGCCCGGTCGGATCATCATGATCCCGAACGGCTGCCGCGTGGATCCCGGTCCTCAAAGTGGCACGCCCACGGGGTGACACCGCAAAAGCATCCGCCGCCTGCAGGCCCAGCAGCGCAGGTGCGCCTCCCGACGGCTCGACGCCGTTCGGCGAGGCCCACCTGCGCCGCGCGACATGAAAATGGCATGGCAGGCTGAAACCGCCTGTCCCGCCGCGGGCGGGCTGGGCGGGAGACGGCTCCAGTGCTATCCGGGGGGATGCTGCCCCGTGGCCCCGGGGCGTTCGGCCAGGCGCACTGGGACCTGCTGCGGGCGCCCCTGTCTGTTGCGCGCGGCCCACGAGCCCGATGTCGCCGGCGGGCGAGCGCCGTCAGGCCCTGATCCCGAACGGCTGCAGCGTAACCGCCGGGCCTCGAAGGTGACGCACCCACGGGGTGACACGGCAAGACCCAGCAGGGCCTGCGGGCGGCGCCGCAGTGCGCCTGCCGATCGGCTCAACGCCGTCCGGGCAGGCGCCCTGCGCCCCGCTTGACACCGCCGCGCAGGCGTCTGACAAGGAATGACAGGACAGCCCAGCGGCCTAGCCATGAAAATGGCACCCGCCGGGCGGAGCCCAGGAACGGCACCGCGCCGAGAGATGCGGTATACGGTAGCCAGTGTGGCGTGACCCCGAGGGCAGGCGCTTGCGGAGGTCGATGCTCGATGTCAGACGGCGGAGTTCTGCTAGCAGGCGAGGGGAAGGGGTTTCCCCTTCCCGGAGCCAGAATCGTTTTCAAGGTATGGGGCGAACACGAACCAGGCAGCAACCATGATGTCGCGGAGTTCACAGCGGAGCCTGGATTCCGTGGTCCACAGCCCCACATCCACCGAGTTCATGAAGAGCTGTTCTACGTCCTTGAAGGTGAGTTCGACTTCTTGGTGGGAGATGAGGTCGCGCGGGTCGGTCCTGGTGGCCTGGTGAACGTACCGCCCGGAGTGGTCCACGATTTTCGCAATGTGGGTTCGACCCCGGCCCGATGGCTGGGTATTCATAGTCCAGGTTTCCTTGTCGGCTACTTCGATGAGATCGCCGCCCTGGTCTCATCGGGCAGCTTCAGAGAACCTGCGTTGCACGAGTTGCGACTCAAGTACGACGTACATGAGGTCGATGTGTCGTGGGGCGAAGCCTAAGGTAAGCAATCACCTCGCGCACGCATAGTGACCTTTACGGCGAGATCCGGGCCTGGCCCGGCGGGCCGATGGAAGCGCGGACATGCCGTCAGGGAAGACGGTAACGTCGTGTCCAGCTTGTCGCAGCTTGAGCACCACCAGATAGCTGATGTCGGCGTCGTCCTCAGCCAGCAAAAGCCTGGCCATCGGCGGCGACTACGGCGTCGTTCCCGAGGCCCGCTGAGCAGGTGAGCCTCAAGCCAAGGTTGCCGTCGGCCGTTCCCATGGAGACAACCTCGGGCTCCGCGGGCTCCTCGAAGTCCCGAGCGTGGCGGCCGGGGCGGGCTCATGCTGCCGCAACCAGCCCTGACCGCGTCCTCGCTTCGTGTCAGCCCAGACCGCCTCGGCACCACAGCGCGGCGGCTTCCGGAAAAATACGTAGCGTGCTCGGCTGCGATGGGTTGTCAGGTTTGTGGGCGGTGGTAAATCTCTGAGCGATGATCGATGTCGAGGACATGCACCATGCGCGTGTTTTCCTCGATCCGGTAGCCGATCCGGTAGGTACCGCGCCGAGCGCCATGGCAGCCGGCGAGGGGCCCGAACAGCGGCTTGCCAACGCGGTGGGGGTTGACCGCAAGGGCAGCATCGCAGAACTCCAGTACCGCGGCTGCGACGGGAAGCACAGGTGCGCCTCCCGACGGCTCAACGCCGTTCGGCCAGGCGCACCTGCGCCGCCCGACCCTGAAAGGCGCACGCCCCGGACCGCACGTGCACTGCCCGCCTGCAGGCCCCGTTTGATGCCCCGGCTGATGTCAGATTGCCGCGATGGCGACGTCCGACGCGTGCGCGGCAAGAGCTTGCAGGTCAGCGAGATCTCCGGTGAGGACTGTCCCGCCAGGCTCGGCAGTTGCGGTGACCAGGGCGTCCACGGCCGATCCCCTGCTTGCCCGTGCCCGGAGCCAGGCAGCCCTCCTGGCTAGCGTGCTGGGTACTGTCTCCGCGACGTCGCACGCGCGCAGGAAGCGGTGCTGTGCCGCGTCTCGGGAGCCCACTCCGGTGAGGCATTCGACAAGCACAACGGAGGGGACGACCGGTGGCCACAAGCCCTCCGCGCGGAGGGCTACGATGAGCGCCGCTGCGCGCGTGGAGCGTTCCGCCAGGCGGGTGACCGCGCCGGAATCCAGGACCAGCATCACAATGGCACCGTGTCAGCTTGCCTGCGGCGTCCGGCGGGACACGATCCGGCGGGCAATGGTCTCCGCACGCATCCGCTCCTCCGGTGCGGGCTCTCCCGCCTCAGCAAGCAATTCGGCCAGGTAGGAGTCGGTTTCGCCAAGCAGGTCCTGGCGACGCACCTCAGCCCGGACAGCCTCCTGGAGAAGCTCTGACGCAGGCAAATGCCGAGCTTTCACCTGCTCGTAAAGATCGTCAGGCAGATACACCTGCATCCGTGGCATACGCCTAACTATACACACTAAGACCTTGCCGCGGGCGTCTCGGCCGATATCGACCGCCCGCAAGCGGCTTCTTGAGATCGATTCCGCGCAGGCCCTGCCAGGTCCCGGCGGGTGGCGCCAAGCGTTGGGCAGCGCATCGGCGTTGAATTGAAGTGGGGTGAGAACACGCCGCCTGTAGCGTTCGCCGGAATCTTGTCGGCCCGTGCGCACTAATGTAGCTCACGATCTGCGGCATGGATGCAAGCAATGGTGTTGAAGACGGTCACACTATTCGTGCCGTCGTGCCCGGCGATGATCGACCCATTGTGCATGGGAGCCGCCGAAAGTTGGCCGTCTGTCGGAGGTCGTCCAGTCGTCACGATCTTGACGATCGTCGCGGTCGACGCCCTGGCCCAGTCGCTGTTGTCGGACTGTTGTCGGTAATTGTGCCATCCATGCCCGAAGACACGACTAGCTGCATCTCCAGGCCATTGCCGACCTCTTGATCAGTTTGTTGACGTCGCTGTACGGGGGACGCCACAGAGTCGGCCGGCGAGCCCGCCGCGACGATGGCGTTGCTGACGCGTCAGCTCCGTGCGCGCCTGGTTGCCGGTCAGCGGCGGGCCAGCGGCTCAGTCTTGGTTGTCACGCCGGTGAGGGACTCATGAGTATAGGCGTGATCACCTATCACAAAGCCCTGCTCAACCAGCTCGCGCGTGATGCCAGGATTCTCGGCCATCTTCTCGCCGATCTCGAAAAACACGGCCGGGACATGCTTGGCCTTCAGCTTACTAGCCAGCGCGAGGGTGTGCTTATCCGGGCCGTCATCAAAGGTGAAGGTGACGTACCCAGCCGAGCGGCTGTTTGCGTAGCACCGGGACGTCCGTAAGTGCTGCCAGGACGGCTCTGGAGCAGCTCTGGAGCTTGGCGATGTCGACGGTGCCTATGCAGCCGCCTCCGACGCTTAGCGAATGGCACCGCTCACCGCTTCGGATGCGAAGTGGGCCATCGAAAGGCGACGGCGGCGCTGGCGGGAGTCAGACCCCGCTCCGGACTTCGCTTGTTGACCGGTTCAGGTGATCCGCCTTAGAGAGCAAGCTTGAGCATTGGTCGGCTGGCTATGGTTTCGTGGAACCCTCCCGTGCCTGAACGCAGCCAGCCGGGGACGCGAATCGTCGCCTGGATAGGGCGCCAAGACGCTTTGCTGAACTTCTGTCCACGAATTGAAGAGTGCTCTTCTCTTTCCGGAATGTTCACGCTGGTCGCCCGCTGACGCTCCGAGTTGTCTCGGTTGATCCCCTTCCGTCTTCGTCGACGGATGTGCCAAGAAGCGCGCGCGTCTGGCGCTCCGAGTTCATGCCACCCGGCCGGAGCGTGGCATGGATCGGGCTCTACCGGTCATCGGACGAGCAGCTCCAGTTCCAGCCCGGCAATGCCGACAGCCATCCCTGGCGGCATCGACCTGCTGCTCACCGACGTGGTCATGCCCCAGACGCCCGGAAAAGAGGTCGCCGACCGGATCCGCCTCCTCCAGCCATCCGCGAAGATGCTTTTCATGTCCAGCTACACCGCGGGAGTTCTGGCCACCGAGGGCGTCCTCGAAACAGGCGTCAACCTCATCGAAGAGCCATTCACTGAAGCATTTCTGATCGCCAAGCTCCGCGATGTCCTTTCGGCTGCCCACTGACGCGCATGTTCTCCGGTCTTTGATCCCGGTCTTGATCCCGAACGGCTGCCGTTTAAGTTCCCGGCCTTGAATGTGGCACCCCGACGGGGTGGCACTGCAAGACTGCTGCCGCGGCAGGGGATCATTGCTGCTAGCCGCAGGCGTCGGCCCTTTCGGTTTCTTGCGCCATCTGCAGCGGGAGCCGCACCGTGACGGTGGTGCCGGCCCCCTCCCGTGACTGAATGTCCACGTCTCCGCCGTGTGCGGTGATGATCGTACGGGAGATCGACAGTCCCAGGCCCGTGCCGGGGAACGACTGCGCCAGAGCGTTGGAGGCCCGGTAGAAGCGGCTGAATAGGCCCTGCTTGTCGCTTTCCGGGATGCCGATGCCGGTGTCGCGGACACCTGCGACGGCCCACCCGTCGTCGCAGGTGGCCGTCACGGTCACGGTTCCACCGGGCGGGGTGAACTTGACGGCATTCGAGAGCAGGTTCATCAGCACCCGGTCGAACTGGTTCGCGTCGCCGCGCACCATCAGGCGCTGCGGCGGGCAGTCCGAGGTAACCGAGAGCTTGCCGGCCTCGGCGACCGGCTGAATCGCCCTGACAGCGGCCGAGATGGCCTCGGCAAGGTCCACTGAGGTCTTCTTCGCCGGGCAGACGCCGAGTTCGATCCTGGACAGCATGAGCACGTCCTCGATCAGATTCCGCAGCAGGGCCGCGTTGCGGTCGATGGTGTCGAGCATCAGCTTCTGCTGCGCGGTGAGGGGTCCCGCATCGCCTTGCTGTAGCAGCTCGACGTAGCCAGCGATGCTGGTCAGCGGCGTGCGCAGCTCATGGGACACGGTAGCGAGGAAATCGGTTCTGGCGCGGTCGAGCGCCTGCAGATCGGCCACGAGGCGGTTCTCGGTCTCGTACAGCCGGGCATGGTTGAGCCCACGGCCGACATCGGCTGCTATCGATTCGAACGCGTCGATCTCGGCCGCCGTCCACGGGTGACCCGGGCGAGTGCGCTCGCCGGCGAGCAGCCCAAGAAGCTCGGCGCTGCTGCCGAAAGCGGTGACGATGTGCGACCTTACGCCCAGCTGTAGCAAGGGCGCACGTACCAGGGGAGGCACCGCGTCTCCCTCGGCGCCGCCCAGCTCATCGACGACCAGGCTGGCGCCGCGCCTGAGCAGATCGGTGCCCCATTCGATCGCTTCCTCGGGCAGCGCGGAAAGGAAGCCGGCCGGCAGGGCCAGGTCGCGTTGGTGGGCCACCGGGCTGCTCATCCGCCCATCGCTAACCAGGTGCACGAACGCCAGGTCACAATCCATGATCTGCTCTATCGCGGCATGTGCCTCGCGGATCACTTCTGTCGGCTCCAGGTGCTCGCGGATCCGGATTCCCGCGTCGCGGGCCGTCGCGCGCAGTCGGGCACGCTCCTGCTCCTGGCGGCGGAGCCGGTTGCTCTCGCCGGCGAGCGCGTTAACCGAGCGCGCCGCCGCCTGGACCTCGGGGGCACCAGCGACTCGCGCGCGTGCGGCGTGGTCGCCCGCGGCGAGCCGCTGCAAGGTGGCGGTCAGCGCGCGCAGCGGCCTGGCGATGCGGCGCGTGGTAAGGGCCGGCACCACCAGGGCGAGCGCGACCGCCACCGCGAGGAAGGCGCCGCTCAAGGCGAGACTCGCCGCAAGCGAGCGGCGGCCGTCGCGGGTCACCTGCCGCAGCCATCCGGCGGCGCGCCGCTGCACCTGCTGGTTCGCCGAGTAGAAGGCGGCAGCGGCGGGCGTGTCCATCTCGGTCAGCCTGATTGCCGCGCGATTTCCCGGCCGGAGGCCGGCGCTCCGATCGATGATCTTGTACCAGGCCGCGGCCGCGCGTGCCTGGGTCTCGGCTGGGCCCGCGAGGTCGCTCGGCGCGAGCCGCCGCACCTGCGCGAGCGCGTCCATCATGTCGGCACGTGATACGCGGTAGACGTTAAGGAGTCGCTGTTGGCCGGTCAGGAGGTATTCGAAAATCCCTGACTGCGACATTGCGAAGTCTTCGCGCGAGTCGATGTTCGCTGCCTGCAGAGGCTGGATGCGGGTGGTCTCCTCGTCGACCGTCCCGTCCTGGTGCACTACCGCCACGACCGCGAGTGCGGCCGCCGCGGCGATAGCCACGGCGAAGACCACGAAGCCGATCCGGAGGCGGCGGGTGATCGAAGCGGCGGCGCTCACGTTTATACCCGGGCCAGGACTGCCTCGATACGGCTCATCAGGTCCCGCAGGTTGAACGGCTTGACGATGTAATCGTCCGCGCCGGCCGCGAAACCTGCCTCGATCTCCGACTCGTGCGCGCGGGCAGTCAACATGATGATCGGAAGATCCGCGGTCGCCGGGTGTTTCCTCAGCGCCCGGCAGACGTCCAGTCCGGACATCCCTGGCATCATCAGGTCGAGCACGGCGAGGTCAGGTTTGTGGCAGCGGGCCGAACTGAGCGCGGACAGGCCGTCAGGGAAGGCTGTGACCTCGTGTCCCGCTTGCCGCAACTTGAACACGACCAGATAGCTGATGTCGGCGTCGTCCTCGGCCAACAAAACCCTGGCCATCGGCCCCCCAAGACAGCCCCGGCGACGTCCGGCCAGCGCCGGGCCGACGCCCTCGTTTCGTGACATTCTGTATTACCTATCCTACTCTATGTAATACGGAGCGTTTAGGCGTGTCTCGCTGACAGACCTATGGACCGATGCGCCGGACAAGAGCCAAGGCGGCGACCGGGCCTACTGGCGAACGGCTGCCGCGCAACTGCCCAGGCTTAGAGGTGACACACCCACGGGGTGACACGCGGTTTGCCGTTAGGGTTACAGCGCGCCTCAGCGGGAGTGCACACTGGGAGACCGCTGGCACCCCGGGTCTTAGCCGTCCGGGGCAGTCACGGCCGCGGCAGATGTCGGTTGCGGCGGAATGGGATGGAGCCGCTGCCCCGGAACGGAATGATGTCGTAGAGGGCGATGCCCAGATACCCGATGACGGCGACGGCCGGGGTGAAAAGCCCGGTGACGATCAGGACCGGGTAGGCTGCCAGGGCTGGCGTCAGGCGCTTGGTCAGCAGCTGAACCTCCTCATCGGCCGCATCGGGCCGCACCAGCCGGTGCCGAACGGCGTAGCGCCACAAGACCAGCAGCAGCGCTGAGGCGAGCAGGAGGCTGAGACCGTAGATCGTGGCCGCGACGTGCTCAGGGCTCTCCTCGCCAATGAACTCCGCAAACAGCTTGGTGGGAAACGGGACAAACGCGATGACGAGAAGCAGCAGCAGGTTCAGGCGGACGAACCCGACGTCAGTGAGCTCCAGATATTCAGTGATCACAGTGTGCCCGAGCCATATGGCGCCGATCGTGGAGACGCTGGTCACATAGCCCAGATACGACGGCCACAGGTCAGCGACCGAGCGCAGGAGATGTTTTTCAGCGCTGGCGGGAACCGCGATATCGAGAACCAGCAGAGTGATGGCGATCGCGAACACGCCGTCGCTGAAGGCCTCCAGCCGTCCCGTCCGGAGCCCACGCCGAAGCGGCCCTGGCGGTGGATCCTCATTGGTCATTGGCTGACACTAGCGCCCTTAAACAGGCGGATCCGCGAGCTACTCCCAAGGCGCACGCGGGTAGATCAATCTTTGCTTAGAAGGCCTGTTTGCGCAGCGGGGTCAGCCTGCCTGTGCGCAGTTGAGGCGTTGTACCGGGCTGTCCGGGAGTGACCGTGAATACCCGGCGTTGACCGGCCGATCGGGCACGCACCGGGCACGCCATCCGCCTCGTGACTGCCCGCACCGTGCAGGGGATGGCCCCGTACCCTGGCCAGGCTCGCTGCCTCCGGCAGTCATAGTCCGCGTTCGCCGAACCATCCCGCGAGTTTTCCTCGGCGGCCGACGGCACGCAGCCGCCGTTCGGCCTGTTCCCGCACGGCGGCGGAGGCGACGATGAGCAGCCGGTCACCGGCCCGCAGCATCGTGGTCGGCTGGGGGACGAATCCGCACCCGTCGCGGACGATCAGCGCGAGGTTCGCCTGGGCTGGCAGCCGGAGTTCGAAGATCTCGACGCCGTGCAGCTGGGAGCCCGCCGCCGTTCCGGCTGGCACCCTGAGCGCTGCGGGATCCGGGTCTCGATCAGATCGGCGTGCAGCGCCTCCAGCGGCGCGGCTTCCACATCGACGTCGATGGGCTCTGCCGGGGCGGTCAATTTGAGCCGCCGGGCCACACCGGCGAGCGTCGGGCCCTGCACCCCCACGTTGACGGTGACGACGATGAACACCAGGTCGAACAGGCGGGTGGCGCCCGGCACCGCCGCGTTCATGGGGATGGTGGAGAGCACGATCGGCACCGCGCCGCGCAGCCCCGCCCACGACAGGAATGCCTGCTGCCGCCACGGTACCCGCAGCGGCACGGTGGAGACGAGCACGGCGACGGGCCGGGCGATGACCATGAGCACGCACGCGATGGCCAGGGCCGGCAGGACCTGCCAGGGGAGGCGGGCCGGTGATGCGAGCAGGCCAAGCATGACGAACAGGCCGATCTGGGCGAGCCAGCCGATTCCCTCGGCGAAGCCGCGGGTGGCCGGGCCGTGCGGGAGCCGCGTGTTGCCGAGCACCGTCGCGGCCAGGTAGACGGCGAGGAAACCGCTGGCGCGCGCCAGCGACGCCGCCCCGTAGCTCGCGACGACGAGCGCGAGCACCGCGATCGGGTACAGGCCGGAGGCAGGCAGCGCCACCTTGCGCAGCCCCCACGCGCCGGCAAACCCCGCCGCCGCCCCGATCGCGGCACCGGCGGCCAGCTGATAAAGCACCACGCCGGCGATCAAGGCGGGCGACGGCGCATGCGAGCCAAGCTCGCTGAGCAAGGTCACCGCCAGCACAGCCGGCGGGTCGTTCAGCCCGGACTCTGCCTCCAGCATCCCCGCCAGCCGGGGCGGCAGCGGGAGCTTGCGCAGCACGGAAAACACCGCGGCCGCGTCGGTCGGCGCCAGCACCGCGCCAAGCAGCAGCGCGTCCCGCCACGCGAACGACAACAGCCCGTGGGTCAGCGTCGCGACTACCAGGATGCTCGCCGCCACCCCGGCCGTGGCCAGTAGCAGGGCGGCCGGGGCCGCGCTGCGCGCATGCACCCAGTTGGTGGTCAGGCCGCCCTCGGCGAGGATCAGCACCAGCGCGCTCAGGCCCAGCGCCTGCGCGAGCCCCGCATTGTCAAAGCGAATCCCGGCACCGCTTTCGCCGAGCGCCAGGCCGAGGCCGAGGAACAGCAGCAGGCCCGGCAGACCGGTCCCATGCGCCACCCGCGCGGCGACGATCGCCGCAATCACCACGGCCGCGCCCAGGAACAGGATGAGGCCCAGATCGCCGGTCCTCATGGCCACCTCCGCATGCCTGCTCCCAGGTCCGGCTCAGCTGCCTTTCAATCCGCCCGGCCGGCGGTCAGCGGCCACGCCCGCACCCGCTGGCGCCGCGCCCGGCCGTCGCCCGCCGGGCATGCCGCGTGCCGGACATCCAGGCTTGCTCGCACGCCCGGCGGGTGAGCTCATGCCCGCTGACGCGGTGCGGCGCAGCTCGTACGTGCCGCGGTCGCCGAGCGTGCCGATGACGTGGACCAGGTCGAAGCCGGCTTCCTGATCACCGATCACGAACGGGACGGGCTGGTTCTCAGACGTAGTCATTTGTCACCGAGGCCACCAAGCCCATGTGCAGACCCGCTGCCGAAGCTGTGGAGATCACGCGGAGGCATCGGCATCACCCCGGCCAGGTTGGTGGCCGCTCATGGAGCCTTGGGCAACTCCGGTCAGTTCGGGTGTCTGTGTGCGTCTCTCGGCATGCGGGCGGCGGCCGGCGCGGCTGGCGCGCCCACCTCCGCGCCGCCACCGGTCCCAAGCCCGCCGCACCGCTTCGATCACCGCGCTGATGACCACGGTGAGGCCTAGGGCAAGCAGCAGGCCGGCCCACGGCCGGTCTTCGAACGCCTTTCCGCCGAGTCGGCCGATAAGGAAGGCGTAGGTTGCCCATAGCACCGCCGCGCAGGCGGTCGCCGCGATGAAGCGGTTTCGCGGATAGCCGATCATGCCGCAGGTCAGCGTGACGGCGGTCCGTCCGCCGGGGATGAACCGGCAGCCGATGATGATGCGGGCTCCGAAGCGCTCGAGTGATCGCTCGGCCCAGGCGCGCCTGCGCGCACCGCGTTCGCCCGCCAGGACCCGCTTTCCGGCGGTGGGGCCGAAGCGGCGGCCGAGCAGGTAGGCGGCGTTGTCGCCGAGGAACGCGCCGCATGAGGCTAGGGCGACAAGGAGGCCGGCTCGAGGATCCATGCTGCCCGCGGTGGCCACGCCGAGCGCGATCACGGCGGTCTCGCTGGGCAGCACGGGGACAAGAGCGTCGAACGCGGGCAGCAGGACGGCAATGGCGTAGGAAACCAGTGACGAAACGCCCAGCTGGGACAGGCCTGTCACGGGAACTTCGCCGGGTGCTGGGGAATGCTCACGCAATGGGAATGATCACGATGGCTCATTTGCATACCCCCGCAGGTGGCCGTTTGCTGTGATCGCCGGCGGTGCTCGCCGTGGCGCCTTGCGCGGGGTGGGCCCGGTCGCCGGACCCGTGCGGTGTCGCCGCCTGCGCGCCCGGTGCGGACTGGCTGACCAAGGTGATCCCGGCGAAGGCGGCCGCGGCGCCGGTTAGCTGCACCGCCACCCCGACCGGGGAGGCCGCCAAGTGCTCGCCAAAGAGGAGCGTCCCGATGAGAACCCCGGAAGTCGGCTCGACCGTGTCCATGATCGGCAGGCTGGCAGCCAGGGCCCCGGCCTGAAAAGCGTTCGCGGACAGCAGCAGCCCAGCGGTCCCCAGCGCCAGCATGGCCCAGGGCTGCCAGTGAGCCAGCGAGGCCCCGGGGCCTGCTGCCCGCAGCAGCCGCGTGAAGCTCAGCGTCACCGCGGCGGTGAGGCCGAACACGACGCCGGCGGCGGTGGCCATCGGGGCCGCCCGGGCGGCCCCGGCGCCGAGCCTGCCTGTTGTCACGGCCACCACGCAAATGAGCGCCACGGTGCCGAAGGCCAGCATCCAGTCCCGGGGCGGGGCGTCGGACCGGCCCGAGGACGGCGGAGAAGTGGCGAGGAAGACAGCTACCCCGCCAGCCGCGAGCACGCAGCCGAGCCAGTCCCGGGCACCGAGCGGCCGCCGCGACCACCTAGCCGCGACCGGCAACGCGAACAGCAGGTCCGTCGCTACGATCGGGGCGACCAGCGCGAGCGGACCGAACGCCAGCGCTAGGGCCTGCAAGCCGTAGGCGGCGCCGGCGAGCGCGATGCCGGCCAGCCACAGCGGGCGGCGCGCCAGGTGGGCTAGCAGCCGGAATGGCAGCGCCCCAGCTCTGGGCGCCAGCTGGGCCTGCCGGTGCTGCACGGCAGCGGCCACGCCGAACGAGCCCGCGGCCGCGAGCGCCGCCAGGACCGCGACCACGATCCCGCCAGGATCGCTCATGATGCGGCTCCGGGCCGGCTGGGGCTAGGCATCCGGTCCTCGCCATCTTTGGCCGGTTCACGAGGGTGGCCGCCGCGAGAATCCCCGCCCCCGTGGCCCAGCCTTGCCGGGTGCCGCAGCGCTCGGCGGCGCCGGGCGCGGGATCTTCCCGTCCAGAGCCGGGCGCCGATGGCACCCACCGCGGCGCCGAAGAGGATCCACGGAGCCAGCACGATCAGGTCGCTTCCGGTCACCACCACTGTCCTTACCTGCCGGTGTGTGCCCCCACTGAAGCGCACGGCCGTGCCGTGCGGGTGAAGCCGTTGTGGTGACAGTGTGAAGGGCCGGCGCGGCCCGGCGAGACCTTCACGTGATCTCCACAGGCTTGGCAGTCGGCCTGCATGCGCGGCTGGTCGGCTGTGCGGAAGACCTGGCGGCTCCGCCTTACGGGTCGGCGCGACGGGCGTGGTCAGCCGGCCGCCTGCAGGGGGATTGTGATGACGCAGGCGGCCGACGGAGGGATCGAGCAGTTCCGCGCCGGGGGGCGCTGCTGGGAGATCTGGACGCGGCCGCCCAGGCGCACGGGCTGGCCGTGCCCGCCGGGCTGGTCAGCCACACCGGTATCGGGGGGGCTCACGCTGGGCGGCGGCATGGGCTGACTGACCCGCCAGCTCGGCCTGAGCATCGGCAACCCGATCTCGGCCGAGGTGGTCACCGCCGACGCGCGGCTGCCGCGGGCCGCCAGTGACGAGCACCCGGATCCGTTCTGGGCGATCCGCGGCGGCGGCGACAACTCCGGTGCCGTCACCGCGTTCGAGTTCGCGCCGCACGAGGACGGCCCGGTGGTGCAGTTCGGCATGTTCTTCTGGGGCCTTGACCAGGGGCCTGCGGGCTTGCGGCTGATCCGCGAGATCGTGGGAGGGATGCCGGCCGGGATCAATGCCGTGGCGGGCGCGGTGAACGCGCCGCCGGCGCCGTTCGTCCCCGGGCAACATCACGTCGCGCCGGGTTACGTGCTGCTGCCGACCGGGTTCGGGTCCCCGAAGGAATGCGGGCGCTCGTCACCCAGATCCACCGCCGCCTGCCGCCGACGCTCGACCTGGTCACCCCGCTGCCCTATGTCGAGCTGGGGAAGCTGCTCGACGAGGCCAACGCCTGGTTTCGCGGGAACCCCACGCCGCCAAGACCTATTAGCCGCCAAGACCTATTAACTGCCTTGGGGGCACGGGGTGTCCCCCGGATAGCACTGCGGCCACCTGCAGTCGCACGTGCGCCGCCGCCCGCGGGCCCCGTTGGTCAGTGAGTGCGACCGCTGCTGGGGCGCCACCTTCAAGGTCCGATGCGGGCACCTCCTGGCGGAGGGCGGAGGTCGCCGCGAACGGCGCGCGGATGCCTTTGTTTTCGCCGGTAGCGACCGCTTTTTGGGGGTGCCGGGCGGTTGTTGGCGGGACACGCCGGGAGCGTGGTTTAAGAAGCGCGATTACGGATAGTACATAATCGCGTACGGAGGGTAGGACGACCTTACAGCCGCGATGGGGATGCGGCGGCCCCCAGGGTGTGACCCCGACGTGCGTCGAAAGGCTCGACTTGCGGGGGCGCAGTGCTCTCGCCCTTTCTGGGTGGAGACCAACTCATGCGAAAACGAACTTCCTTGGCCGCGGCGAGCGGAGCGTTCGCCATCACGGCCGCGCTGTCCGTCGCCACGGCGGGTCTCGCCGCGGCGTCTCCGGTACCGGCACCCGCGACAGGGGCGTCGGCCTCGACAGCCACCGTGCCAATGCAGCCCGCCAGAGCGGCATCGGGCCTGTTGCCGTCCGCGCGGGCCATCACCAACCATCCGGCGGCAGCAGCCAAGACGACGCCGCCCGTCAAGAACAAACCGGCGGTACCCGCCGCGCGAGCATCGTCCGGCAGAGTAACACCGTCCGGCGGAGTAGCGCCTTTGCTTCTCCCGCCGACGACGACGGGGACTACGACGTGTGACGAAACCCCCACCGGCACGCCTGCAACTGTGCCCCCTTGTGACACGCCCGTGACGTTCACCGTTAGCAGCGGTGTCCTCTCGATCACAGTGCCGGTCCCGGTGTCGCCGGCCACCAACATCTCCCTCGGTTCGGGTCATGCAGGTGACATCATCGCCAGCGCTCTCGGTACTGGCGCTGCCGGGGACGTGACAGTGACCGACGACCGTGCTCTGCTCAGCGCTAGCTGGACCGCGACAGTCAGTTCGACCGCATTCGTCGAAACCCCTGCCACCACTCCTGCCGCGCCCGACATCCTGGCTTCAGACATCTATTACTACTCCGGGAACTACAACACTGGCACCGCCATTGATTCTGCCGGCACCACCATCGCCCCCGGGCAATACGGCACCACCACCGCGGCCGGTCCGCCTACGAGTGTCGCTACGTCCCCTGCGACGCCGGGGGCCAACAACGGCGCGGTGGCGCTGGGAGGCACCTCGGCACTGCCCGTCATGTCGCTCGGCGGTACTGGAACTGGTGATGTTCCTGCTGTGGGAGCGAACCAGGTGACTTGGCACCCAATGGTCGCTGTGGATATACCTAGCACCGCGGTTGCCGGCGATTACGACGGAACCATCACGCATTCGGTGGCCTAGACAACAGAGGAGGATCGTGCGCTGCCCGCTCAGCGCGCTCGTGTTGCTGGTAGCCGGGGTGCTCGCCCCGGCTACCAGCGCGCTTGCCGCACCCGCTCATCGCCCGGCCGGACCCGTTCAACCCTCGGCCGGACCAGCCCAAAGCCCGGCCGCGTCGGCGCATGCGGCGGCCGGGCCGGCGCACGCTCTGGCGCCTGCCAGTTTCGGTATCAGGCTCGTCGACGTCCCGGGGTTCAGCGCCAACGACCCCCGCGCGTTGCGGTACATCACCGATCATCTGCCGCCGGGAGCGGTCATCCGCCGCCGTGTCCTGGTGCAAAACAAGAGCCCGTCGGTGGCGCACGTCGCCCTGTATCCCGACGCCGCGACCATCAGCCGCGGGTTTTTCGCCGGTGACGCAGGCCAGACTCGCAGCGAACTAAGCACCTGGATCAGCGCCAGTCGCCAGGAACTGACCCTGGCCCCGTATACGTCCGCGATGGATGCCGTGACGATCAGGGTGCCTCGCGACGCCTCCTCCGGAGAGCGTTACGGCGTCATCTGGGCGCAGGAGACCTCCACGGTCCCTTCCGGCAACGGTATCGCCATCAGGGAGGTGAACCGCGTCGGCATCCGGATCTATCTTTCCATCGGGCCGGGCGGGGCGCCGCCGACGAATTTCACCATCACTCACATCACCGGGTCGCGGCAGCAGAACGGCGATCCGGTCGTCGCCGCGCGGGTGAGTAATAACGGTGGGCGGGCGGTCGACCTGACCGGTTACCTGACGCTCACGGATGGCCCGGGTGGGGTCAGCGCGGGGCCGTTCGCGATCCCGGACGGGGTCATCACGCTCGCGCCGGGGCAGACCTACCCGGCCAGGGCGATCCTCCCCAAACGGCTGCCGGACGGGCCCTGGCGGGTAATGATCGTCATGAGGAGCGGTCTGATCGAGCGCAAGGCGTCGGCCACCATTGACTTCGCCGCGGCTCGCTCGCGCCTGCTGTGGTGGCTGCTGGCGGCCATTCTCGTTCTCCTCGCTGCCCTGCTCGCCGTGTACCTGTGGCACCGCAGACGGCGGCGGTCGGGCCCCCCGAGCGAAATGCCCGCCGAAAGCGG
>DATIYI010000098.1:0-10681 GCA_035517695.1 Streptosporangiaceae bacterium | reverse complement strand
AGCACCCCGCCGGCAAACCCCGCACGACCTGCCGCATCACCGGCATCACCGCCCACATCGACGCCAGCCACCACCAGCCCGCGACACGCCGACGCAAATCCGTGACAGCCGCCCAAGGACCTTAACTCCCCTGCATTGAGGTTAGGAGGGCCTTCGCATGCTGCCGATCGCCGCGCAGCCGGATAGGTTCTCGCTCGTTGATATTCCCTGATTAGCCAGGCGACTGCGGATCCGTACCGTCCTCGCGGCACGGTATGCTGCCCCCGGTGAGCGCTGGAACCGCAGGGGCTCTCGGGCGGCCCGCCAAGGCGGCGTCAACGCAGGCACCGCCGGCGCGTTCGCGGGCGCGCGCTCGCGTCACGGCCCTCACGGTCGTGGTCGCCGCCGTCTACGCCGGTTATGGCCTCCTCCTGTTCCGCCGGTTCCGCGATGGGACGTTCGACCTGGTGATTTTCGACCAGGCGGTGCGGGGCTACGCGCACCTTCAAGCTCCCGCGTCGATGGCCAGGGGAGTGTCGGACGGGGTCGGCACCCATTTTCTTGTGCTCGGCGATCACTGGTCGCCCATCCTCGCCCTGCTCGCGCCGCTGTACTGGATCCACGACGGGCCTACCACCCTGATCGTCGCTCAGGCAGTGCTCTTCGCCCTCGCCATCCCGCCGCTGTGGGTATTCACGAAACGCCTGCTCGGCCCGGGCGCGGCCTATTTCGTCTGCGGTGCTTACGCGCTCAGCCTCCCTGTCGCCGCCGCGATCAACTTCGACTTCCACGAGGTCGCCTTCGTGCCCGTGCTGACCGCCGTGATGGCAGAACGTCTTCAGGCCGGCCGCCGCGCACAGGCGGTTGCCGCCGCCATTGCGCTGCTGATGGTGAAGGAGGACATGGGCCTGCTGGTCGCCGGTTATGGTGCTTATCTGTTCTTGATCAAAGAGCGCAGGCTCGGCACCTGGTTCATGGTGGGCGGCGTGGCGGCGACGTGGCTGTCCACCCGGGTGCTCATTCCCGCCTTTGGCGGCTCAGCCACCTTCTATTGGGCGTACGGCCCCCTCGGCGCCACGGCGCCCGCCGCGGCGTGGCATGTGCTGACGCATCCGCTCGAGGCCCTGCGGATGCTGGTCACCCCAGAGGTGAAGGTCTCCACGATGCTGTCTCTAGTCGCGCCGCTCGGATTCCTGTCGCTCGCGTCGCCGATGGTGGTCGCGGCGGTGCCGCTGCTGCTTGAGCGGATGCTCGCGACTGGTTTCCCATCCTGGTGGACCGCGGACTATCACTACGACGCGTTCATCGTCATGGTGCTCGTGCTCGCTGCCGTGGACGGAGCCGCGCGGATTCAGCGGCTGACCCGCGTCGAGGTGATGACCCGGCGGCCATGGCTGCGGATCGGGCCGCGCCCGGGTGACGCGCCGCCTCAGGTGCCTGGACCGGTGCCCGAGGCGGCTGGGTCCGGCGGAGCGGTGCCCGCGGCAGCGGTGCCCTCCGGGCACGTGGCGAGGTGGCAGGCGCCGCTCGCATTCGTCTGGGCGATGGCGATCTGCATCGCCGCGATCGCCGCCTTGCCTACTAGCCCGTTCGGGCAGTTGCTGCATCCCAAGTTCTACACGGTGAACGCGCGCATCGAGGCCGCCGCCGCGGCGGCGTCCATGGTGCCGGACGGCGCGCTCGTCGAGGCCACGGACTACGTCGGACCGCACCTGTCGGACCGTGCCGACGTGCTGCTGCTCGACGGCACGCCGCGGTGGGCGCCGTGGGTCGTCGCCGACACGCGCGGCCTCGACTTCCCGTTCTGCTCACCTGCGCAGCAGGCTACCCTCGTCAGTTACCTGCTGGCGCATGGCTATACCCAGGTCTTCTCGCGCGACGGCTACGTCGTGCTGCGCCGCCCCGAGGACGCCAAGACGCGGGCGGCGTTGGCGCATCCGGCGCGCGCGAGCGGGCTGCGCGGCAATGCCTGTGGCCGCTACGGATGAGGGCCGAGCGTGAGCCCGCTGCCCGTTTGTTCGGTGCCGTGCTTTGTGGGGAGCGCGCGGCGGGCCAGCGCTTTGGAAGCATGTGATTACCTTGTCACGGGCGGTATGTCTGGGGTGGTGCAGGTGGCGGCACCGGAGGTTGGAGTGGGTGGTGCCGCGGATGGCCGTTGTTTCTTCGAGATCGCGGCGGCCGATCCGCGGCGGTTTGCCGTGATCGAGGCCGACGGCCGTGCGGTTAGCTACGGGGACCTGCTCGCGCTGGTCAACCGGGTGTCGCATGGGCTGGTCCAGATGGGCCTTCGCGCCCGCGACACGATCGCCATCGTGCTCGAGAACAGCGTCGAGTTCCTCGCGGCCCAGCTGGCGACCGGCCAGCTTGGCATCGTGCTCGTGCCGGTCAACTGGCACTTCACCATCCCCGAGATCAGTTACCTGCTGACGGACAGCGGTGCGAGCGCCATCGTGGCCGGCGCGCGTTTCGCGGCCACCGCCGCGGCAGCGGCGCAGGACGCCGGGCTGCCGGCGGATCGCAGGTTTGCCATCCCAGCGGCGCGGGGGTTCCTGCCATTCACCGAGCTCACGGCGGGCCAGCCGCAGACCCGCCCGGAGCGCCGCGCGTTCGCGCACCCGATGCTCTACACTTCGGGCACGACCGGCCGTCCCAAGGGCGTCGAGCGCGCTGTGCTTGAGGCTGATCCGGATGATATCTGCGCGCTTGTGGCAGCCGCGCTTACCTCGGTGCTCGGTCTCGACGCTGGCAGCGGCGTGCATCTGGTCACCGCGCCGATGTACCACGCATCGCCAGGTACGCACGCCCTCTATGCACTGCACCTCGGGCACGCGGTGGTGATCAGCCCGAAGTTCGACGGCGTGGCCGCGCTCGATCTGGTGCAGCGCTACGGCGTAACGAACACATTCATGGTGCCCACCATGTTCCACCGGCTCCTTGCCCTGCCAAAGGACGTACGTGCCGCAGCCGACACGTCGACGCTGCGGCAGGTGATGCACGCGGCGGCGGCATGCCCGGTCGCGGACAAACGCAAGATGATCGACTGGCTGGGCCCGGTACTCGTCGAGTACTACGGCTCGACTGAAAGCGCTATCGTGGTCGCGGCGGACGCCGGTCAGTGGCTCGCCCATCCGGGCACCGTGGGCCGCCCGGTCCTCGGTATCGACATCAAGATCCTCGATGACGACGGCAAGGAACTGCCGCCTGGCGCGCCGGGCATGATCTATGCGAGCGTCGCCGACGGATTCGAGTACCACAAGGACCCGGCGAAGACCGCGTCAAGCAGGCGCGGCGGCTACTACACGCCCGGCGACATCGGGTACCTCGACGAGGACGGCTACCTGTACCTGTGCGACAGGCGCTCCGACATGATCAGCTCGGGCGGGGTCAACATCTACCCCGCGGAGGTGGAGGCCGTGCTACTCGAGCATCCAGCGGTCGCGGACGCCGCGGTGTTCGGCGTCCCCGACGCCGAGTGGGGGCACCGGGTCACCGCGCTCGTGCAGCCCGAGGCGGGAGTGCCTGGGTCCGACGAGCTTGCGGCAGCGATCTTCGCGTATTGTGAGGGTCGGCTCGCCCGTTTCAAACATCCGCGAACGCTCGAGTTCCGCGCCCTGCTACCCCGCACTCCAACCGGCAAACTGAGCCGTGGGCGGCTGCGCGAAGACTACCTCGCGGGCCGCCCGTAGGCTCATGTATCCGCCGACCGGGCTGGCGGGCCGCTGATTCGAGCCGCCAGGCGGGTTGCCCGGCCGCCGATCGTGCCCAAGATCGGCGGCCCCCGCAGCGGGGCAATAGCAGCCCACGGGGGCCGTCCATCAAGCTCGGGACGTCGGCGGTGGGCGGTAGCGTCGCCACAGGCTCGCCGCACGAAGCGGCCGCCAGGCAGCGCTGGGGCGTCCCGTGGATCTTTGGCGGCGCGAAGGTGCCGCCCACGACCCCAGACGACGACCGGGGTCGTGGGCGGCACTGCGCCGCTAGGTCCGGACAGCTCCTCGAGAACAAGCAGGCCTTGCAGATTGCCGCCTGGATCACCGCCCCCATCCACCAAGATCCACGGGGCGCCCTAGCCGTTCGGTATCTTGGGTTCAAATATGTTTCTAAAACAGAAGTATCTGGACCTGATGAGTGGGATATCGTGCGAGGCTCGTTCGAACAGCTTCTTACCGAGTCAGCCCGCCCGGATGTGATCAGGCGGGACCCGCGCGCACCTTGGCTCGCGGTAGCGGTCGTGTGTTTCGGCGCGTTCATGGGGCAGCTTGATGCGAGCGTCGTCACCCTGACGTTCCGGCCGATCCAGCATGCGTTCGCCGCGCCGCTCGCAGGTGTGCAATGGGTGTCGCTTGCGTACCTGCTGGCTCTTGTCGCGCTGCTGACGCCGGCCGGGCGAATCGCCGATACCGTCGGCCGCAAGCTCGTCTACAGTTACGGATTCGTGGTATTCACCCTGGCGTCCGCGGCCTGTGGGCTCGCGGGATCGCTCGGCGTGCTGGTGGCGTTCCGCGTTGTTCAGGCTGCAGGTGCCGCGATGCTGCAAGCCAACAGCGTTGCCCTGGTGACGACCACCGTGCCGCGGAACAAGATGCGGCTGGCACTCGGCGTGCAGGCAGGTGCCCAGGCAATGGGCCTCGCCCTCGGTCCGACGATCGGCGGCCTGTTGACCGCGACGGCCGGATGGCGGTCGGTGTTCTGGATCAACGTGCCCGTCGGCTGCGTGGCCGTCCTCGCGAGCCGGTACCTGTTGCCGCGGACCAGGCAGTTCAGGCAGGCGGGCCGGTTCGACTCGCTCGGCACGGTCTTGCTCGCGACGGCGACCACCGCACTGCTGCTCGCACTGTCCGGCGTGGGGGGCCTGCCCATCCCTGCGGTTGCGACCGCCGGGCTCGCCGCTGCGGCGATAGCGGCGGCGGCGGGATTTGTGACCTGGCAGCGGCGCGCGAGTGACCCGCTCATCCCGCTCCAGTTGCTCCGCTCGCGAGCTCTGGCTGCCAGCCTGTCTGGTGCGCTTGCCGGATACCTTGTGCTGTTCGGGCCCTTGGTCCTTTTGCCCCAGGTGCTGGCGGCCTCGCCCGGCGACCAGATACGGGTCGGCCTGCTGCTTTCCGCCCTCCCACTCGGTTTCGGGCTGGCCGCGCTCAGTGCCGATTCAGTGCTGCCCGCCTCGTGGGGCAACCGGCGCCGTGGCGTGATGGGCGGGCTCGGTTGCACCGTGGCTGCGACCGGCTTGATCTTCGCTCCGCTGACGCCGGGGTGGCTCGTTACGCTGCTCGCCGTTATCGGCCTTGGGCTCGGCGTTTACATGCCCGCCAACAACGCGGTCATCATGCGAAGCGGTGGCGTAGGTTCAGCTGCCGTACTTGGCGGTCTGGTGAACGTGGCGCGCGGGCTAGGTATGTCCCTCGGGGTGGCGCTGGTGGCGCTCGCCCTCCACCTCGGCGGGACGGGAGCGGCGGGTACACTTCACCCCAGGCTCGCCATCACGATCCTGGCTGCCGCGTCCGCCGCCCTGGTGATTGCTGCGCTCACTGGTCCCGCTGACCGGCCGACGCTTGGCAGCGGGCTCGGGCGTGCTGGCGGGCGGGGCGAAGCCGCCGAACCTCGGGTGGGATGGTGCCGACGGGCCTGAAGGGACTGCCGATGCCGTCAGTTGACCCCACCGGGTCCGAACTCGCTGACGTGGTATCGCGGCTGCGCCGCGGCATGCGCCGGGCCGCGCGTGCCGCCGACCCCTCGTCCAGCCTGTCGGTGGCCCAACTTGAATTGCTCTCCTGCCTGGCCGAGCACCCAGGTGCTCGGCCAGGGCAGCTGGCAAAACTACTGCGCCTTGCAGCGAGTTCGGTGACAACCCTGGTGAACGGCCTGCGGGTGGCGGGCTTGATCACCCGGGCGAACAACTCCGCCGACCGGCGCAGCGTGCGGCTTGATATCACCTCGACCGGTGCAGCGGCAGTCGCGGCCTGGCAGGCGACGAACCAGGCGATCGTAGCGCGCGCGCTCGGATCACTCCCCGCGGGAAGTCGCGCCGCGCTGCGAGCGGCGCTACCCGCGCTACGTGAGTTGACCGCCGCGGTTGACGCCGCGGTTGACGCGGATTCTGACCCGTCGCCGGACTCAGCTCCGGACCGGCCAACAGACCCCGCAGCCCGTTGACCTGCTCGCGCCTGCTGGCGCCCAGATGCTGTGGCCTATTGGGGCTGGCGAGCGCGGGCCACAACCCTGGTGTCTTCCTGTCGTACGTGCGTCCTGTCGTATGCGCGCGGAAAAGCACCGCATAAAGATGTCACTGCCCGCGTTTGCTGTCCGCGTACATCAGCCGGTCGGGCGGCCTGCCTCCTGCCCAGCACCGGTGGCGCCCGCTCCAGTCCCGGGCTCGTCCGCGACCGCCTGGCCGGCTCGCCCAGCCTGGCCGGCTCGCCCAGCCTGGCCGGCTCGCCCGGCCTTGTCGGCTCGCCCGGCCTTGTCGGCAGCGGGCTCGCCGCCGACGCCAATTTGGCGGTCCGGCCGGCTCATCCGGGATGGCCACCAATTCCACCGGCCGAGCAGCACCACCGTGGAGGGCACCAACAAGGTGCGCACCAGGAAGGTGTCCATGAGGATGCCGAGCGCGAGGCCGATGCCGATGTCCTCGATCTGGCTGCCACCCGATCCGCGGCCTGCCACGAAGGTAAGCACGAGGAACGTGCCCGCGAGGACGAGCCCGGCCGAGGTCACCGTCGTCCCGGTCGCGCTGATCGCGCGCGTGACCGCCTCGCGTAGCGGGAATTTCCTGGCCTCCTCCCTGATCCGCGTCATGACAAGGATGTTGTAGTCCTCGCCGAGCGCGAGCAGGAAGATGAACATGAGGAACGGCAGGAAGAACGTGAGCCCGCTGTTGCCGCCGATCTTGATAAATATTAGCACGGCGAGGCCGAGCGCCGCGAAGTACGAGAGGGCGACGGAGGCGATCAGGTAGGCGGGTGCGATGATGCTGCGCAGGACCAATGCGAGGAGCAGGCCGATCACCACGATCGCGAGCGGGATCACCCGGGCGAGGTCACTGTCCGAGATGGCGCTGATGTCGTAGAGCGCTGGTGCCTCGCCGCCGACCGCCGAGTCCACGGCACCGATTGCCCGGGCCACCTTGGTGGTCTCCGCGCGGATCTGCGGTACGGCGTCGAGCGCGGCCGTACTGCCTGGGTCGCCGGCCTTAAGGCCCGCGGCGTACTGTACGATGCGTCCGTCCGGGCTGACGTAGTTTGCGGTGGCACGGTAGGCCTCATAGGCGGCCAGCGGGACGTGAACGCCCGCTGGGGGCACCGACGGCAGCGCTCCCGGCGGTCCGAGCAGGGCGTGCAGTTGCGCGAATTGCGCCGGCGTCAACGATGCGCCGCCGGGATTGAGCGGGCCAGCGACCTGGGTGAACAGCCCACTGGACGACTGCAGCCGCTGCGCGGTCGCCAGCACGGCCGGATTCTGCCAGGCGGGAACCGGCAGTTTGAAGATCAAATTAGTCGGGTTGGCCGATGATTGTGGGAAGTGGCGCGTGAGCAGCGCCTGGCCAGCGGCCGAGTCGCTGCCGGCGGGCGGCGCCGTGTTGCCACCGAATCCTGCCGGTTTGTAACCCAGGGACACGATCGCGAGCGCGCCGAAAATTACCAGGCCCGAAATCAGGGTGATGGCAGGGCGCCGGACGACACGGGAGGCGATCCGGCCCCACGCCCCCGACTTGCCTGCGCGCTGGATGTTCCACGGCAGGAGCTTTTCCCTGCCGAAGGTCGAACGGAAGATCCTGCGTTTCAGGGCGAGGCCAGACAGACGGATGGACAGCAGCGCGGGCAAGAGGGTGAGCCCCGCGAGGAGCATGACGCCGATGCCGATGGCCAGTGGCACGCCCAACTGGGAGTAGAAGGGGAACGTGGCAGCCAGCAGTGTAAGCAACGCCACGATCACGGTCGCTGCTGAGAACGTGATGGCCTCACCCACCCGGGTGACGGACTTGACCACGGCTTCCCTGGGCGCCAGTCCGCCGCGCAGTTCCTCACGGACGCGGAACACCAGGAACAGCCCATAGTCCGTCCCTGCGCCGAGTACGAGCACGATCAACAGGAGTTGCGCGATCGGTGAGACCTTCAGGCCGTGCTCGCCGGCCAGGCCGACGAGAGGGCCGGCGATGGCGACAGAGACAAAGGCGGGCGCGAGCGTGACGAGCGCGAGTGTGAGCGACCGGAAGATCAGCACTAGCAGCAAGATGATGAAGAGAGCCGAGAAATCCTGCACCTCCTTGCCCGTGTTGCCCGAGGCTTTTTGCTGGTCGACCTGGGTGGCTACATCGCCGGCGAGATGTACCTGCAACCCGGCCGGCAGGTTCGCCTGGTTCAGCTTCCCGCGCATCGCGTCCACCAGGTCGATCGCTTGCTGATCGCTGCCGCCGCCGATTTGCCGCGCGAGCACGACTATCTGCTCCGCGTGGCCGTCGGCGGACCGGCCGAGGTCACGGACCCCCTCGACCAAGTTGACCGTGGTCAAGTCGTGCTGCAACCGGCTGATGGCCGCGATGTCGGCAGCGGTCAGCGGGCCGGTCGACCGGGCCGCCACCACCGGGATTGGTATCAGGTTCGCGGTACCGAACGGCGCCGCGAGGGTCTGCGCATGGATGCTGGGCGCGCTCGACGGCAGGAACTTGGTGTTGTTGTTCTGGGTAACGCTGGCTAGCGAAGGCAGCAGCGAGACGGCTGCGATCGCTCCCGCCACCCAGACCAGCACCGTCAGCCAACGGAACCTGACCGTGAGACGCCCGAGGGCGCTGAAAACCGTGTCGACACGCACGCGCCGACCCTACGCGACGTGGGTGAAATGACGTGCGCACGGCTCAGCCGATTCTCAGCTAGCGCAGCGGTCTTTTCTGCACCGGGCAGCGCGCCGCGGCGCGTGCGTCGCCACGCGATTGCGCGGAGCGCAACAAAAAGGTCACGTAGGAGTAACGGCCACGCCGGGCGCTGTCTTGCCGGATACTGGTGGCCATCCGGAGGTGATGACGTGATGCGGCACCTGTTCGGGATCATTCTGGGAATCGTCGCGACCGCCGCGCTTTTCTTTGGCGGCGGATGGGGGTATCACCGGCTCTCTCTGCTGATGACGGCCACAAGGCCGCACCTGACCAGCACCCGCGGGCTGACCTCGCTTGGCGCCTTGCTCGCGACTGGCCTGCTGATCGGCATCTTGATGGCGGTACCCAGAATCTCGCCCCTCGCGACCGCACTGCCGGCCGTGGCAGCGCTCGCTGTCACGGCTCTTTATGCGGCGGAGCCGGGCCGTGCGCTGCGGCTGATGCCGCTGAAGACGAGCGGCTACGGCCTCGGTGCGCACACCCTGCTTGCCGCCGGTGTGTACGGCCTCATCGGCATGGCTATGATCGTCCCGATGTTCGTGCCGTCGCGCTGGCGCAGGCGCGACGTCGAACAGGACGAAGAGACGATCGGAATGGCCGCCGAGTCCAGCTACCTTTCCTGATTGGCGTATATACGTCCCTGGCAGGCACAGTCGCCTTTCCTGCCAGCCACCGTTGCCTCTCCTGCTCAGCGGCCCGGCCGTGATCCATCGGCTGCGGTGCCGCGGTGCCGTAACGCTAGCGTGCGCGGATCCCGGTGCCGTCAGGATGCGCGGGCGCGGTGCGCTTAGGTGCGCGATCTCAATGCCGCAATGGTGCGCGATCTCGATGAATGCGAAGGGCTTGCCGCGGATGTCGAGGGTTCTCCGCATTAACATAGGGTGACGTGGTCAGTACAATGGGTAACAATCGATCGTCACCCATGGAATCGCGAAGGAGCGCCGACGCCGGCGGACACCAGGATGGGCCTGACTAGCACCTCATTCAACGCAGTGATGGTCGCGGCGGCGGTTGCCGTCGCGGCGGCGACGCTGCTGCTCTGGAATCGCATTCCCGGTCCTATGCCGGTACGCGTGACGGCACGTCTCGGGCTCCTCGTGGCCGGCGAGGCGCTGGCGTCCGCGGCCGTGCTCGTCACGATCAACATCGCCTACGGCGGATTCTTCGTGTCCTGGCAGGATCTGCTCGGGCACCAGAGCACCGCGGGCGCGCGCTTCGCCGGCCAACCTGGGGAGCCGGGCCTGGTGCCTGGCGGGACCGGCGCCGATGTCGGCGCTCAAGCGCGTACCGGATCTGGGTCGGGGGAATCGCTACCAGCCGGATCAGCCTCGGCCGGGTCGGTACGGGCAGGATCAGTTGCGAGGGGGCGAGCAGCGACACCGTCGCGGCCAGGTCGGCCGCCAGGGTCAGCATCTCCGGGGACAAGACCAGCAGGGGCCGGACCAGCAGGGACCGGACCAGCAGGGAGGGGACCAGCAGGGACGGGACCAGCAGGGACCGGACCAGCAGGGACCGGACCAGCAGGAAGGGGACCAGCAGGGACAGGTTCAGCAGGGACAGGCTCAGCAGGGACAGGCTCAGCAGGGACGGGATGGCCAGGGACGGGGCCGCGAGGGCAGCCAGAGCTGGCGGCGCCGGCAACGGCGCAAGGGCACGGCAGGTCAACTGCCGCCGCAGCGCCTGCCGTGCGTAAACAGTCGGCGTCGGCACGGTCGGCGTCGGCACGGTCGGTGTCGGCACGGTCGGTGTCGGCACGGTCGGTGTCGGCACGGTCGGTGTCGGCACGGTCGGTGTCGGCACGGTCGGTGTCGGCACGGTCGGTGTCGGCACGGTCGGTGT
>DATIYI010000097.1:0-3041 GCA_035517695.1 Streptosporangiaceae bacterium | reverse complement strand
GCGATGACGAGCAGTTCGGCGATGCTGAGAGCTTCCCTGTGGCCGTTCTCAAGATTCGTCAGCACCGAACGCGGAACCGCGAAACCTAGCTGCTCGCAGCGGTCGGCTAGTTTCTGTGCGCTCATCTTGTGCCCTATCCGGTGCCGCCGGATCTCGGCGGCGATGGCGCAGGTGAGCCACTGTTGCCAGTCTTCTTGTTCTGCAGTTGCGTGGAATTGCGTTTCGGGCATGAGCGGCTCCAGCATGCGGTAGCAATGACGGGTGGCGGCGGATGGGGTGGAGCATGGCCGGATCATACGGCTCGGTGTTGCCGCCGCCGCAGCAGTCACATCCGCGTTCGCCTGCTCCCGGCTGTTCGGCACGGGCGGCACCCTCATCGGTACCGCTGTCGGCGCGGTCGTGTCGGGTGCCGCAGCTGAACTGTACGGGCGCGCCGCGGCCGCCGCGAAGGCACGTTTGCCGCGGCCGGAGCTGAACGGCCGCCTGGTCGCCGAGGTCGCGGCAGGCTGCGCGGTGGTGGCTGTGGCGGCTTTCGGTGTCGTCTACGGCGTCGAGAAGGCTGCGGGGAGGCCCCTGTCGGCGGTGACGACGGGGTCGGATGTGCGCGGTGACTCGTTCACCGGTTCGACGCCGTACACGCCGCCTGCCGCGCCTGCGCCGTCGGTGTTGCCGACGGTTGATCCGTCGGTGCCGCTGGCCACGCCGTCGCCGTCATCGGCTGCGAGCCCAGGTGTGGTCATCTCGAGCGTGGCGCCGGGCCCGTCACCTTCGGCGACCGAACCCACCGCACCGCCTAGCGGGCCGGTGCAGTCGCCGGAGGTTCAGATGCCGCAGCCCGCCGGGACACCGATCATCACCTCGTCGCCCTAAGCGGCTTCGGTGACAGACCGGCCACAATGCGGGCACGCCGTCTTCCCCGCCATAAACGGCCGACCACACCCATCACACCGCGTCACACCGTAAGCATCCAGCCACGACACACCATCGATCCAATACGCCTGGATCACCGCATCACCATCATCGGTCGACCGGCCCAGCCGTTTCCGGATGTCATCCTTCGACTCCACCTGGATCTTCCCACCCGACAGAACCTTCCACCCAGGCGCCGACAGGTCACCGAGCAGCATGTCATCGTCAGGCAGGCACACATCCGGGGTCGCCGACGGGTCGAGCTGTTCCCGCAGACCCCACCACGCGGCGGAACGGATGTTGGTGAACGCGAGCTCACCGGTGGCGTCCCGTTTGCGGGTGCCACCCGATGCGGTGAACGGTTCCGCTTTCGCGCCCATCTCACGGAGCCGGTCGAGGACACCGGCACCGATCCCGATCACGTCAACAAGTGCGGTCGCCTCGGCGTCGGCGTCGAGGGCGCCTTTGACACGGCCGGTGGTCTGCATCGTGTCTTCTTTAGCGGAGCGGCGGAGTTCGACGAGGACGGGGCCGCGGCGGATGGCCTGGACGGTGCGGTCTTCACCGGAGCGGGCGACGTCGACACCGATGATGTGCGGCCCGGGCAGGTCGGGCCGTCCAGCATGGTCCCATTCGTGCCAGCGTTCGACAGCGGCCTCGGCCCAGGCCAGCGGGACGACGGAGTCTTCATCGCCGGCGTGGAAGTCACCGAGGACACGGTTTACGTAGATGGCGGACTGCTCGCCCCATTGGCGGGCGCGTTGTCCGGCCCAGTCCTGTGAGATGCGGCCCGCGTCGATCGCCTCGGCGAGGGTGACGTGGCGGGCGTGCCAGTCTTCGTAGCCGGGGCGGTGGGCGTGGATGTCGTAGAACCGGCCTTGCGGCTGCCCCGGTGTTGACAGGGCCAGGGCGTACGCCTCGCCGAGTCCGGAGAACGCGCCTTCGCAAGCATCGAACGTGCCTGCGGGGATGCTTTTCGATTCGTCGTAGATGAATAGGAGCCGGTCGGCGTGCGCGCCTTCGATCAGGGCGGGATTGGTGCAGGCGGCGGCGAACGCGGCGCCGTGACCAAGCCTCATGTTCAGATTCAGCAGTTCGGCTTTGGTGAAGGTGCGGTCGCGGACTTTGTCCCAGCGGAGCCGCCCGGCCCATTTGTGGATCTCGGGCCATAGGTAGTTGATGAGCTGGCGCCACGCCCCGGCGGTGGTGACTGCTTTCCATTCGACTCCGGCGGCGTCGGAGGTGAGGGCGAACCACAGCAGCGTGATCGCGGCGATCGCTGACTTGCCGAGGCCGTGGGGCCCGCGGACGGCGCAGCGTTTCCGTTCGGCTAGGCCACCGATGATGTCTTGCTGGTAGGGGGTGAGGCCGTCGCCGCGCCAGTCGATGCAGTCGGCGGCGAATCCGAGCGGGTCGTCGTAGTAGAGGGCTACGCCTTTTTTGATTCTCGCCGCGCGCTGCTGAAGTTCCCGCAGGTAGCGGAGACGGTCAAGTGGTGCCTGAATGATCTGGGTTGAGGGCAACTTCGGCCTCGAGCCGCCGGATTTCGGCTTCGATCATGTCTTGGGTGACGACTTCGATGCGGGCCTGCGCGGGGGCGTAGAGGCCGCGGAGTTTGTATTCCTCGACGTCGATTTTCACGAGCCGGTCAACGGCGGCGAGGATCGGGAGCAGGTCGGGGAGGGGAGTGCCGTCGGGGCCGGTGACAACCTTGCCGGATGGGCTGGTGATGTAGTGGCGACTGGAGGCGACGCGCCAGGCGAGGCGGCGGTAGTCCTGGAGCCGGTCGAGCATCATTTGCATGACTTCGGGGCTGCGCAGGGTTTCGCTGGCGGCTGTTTTGGCGTGGCGGCGGATCGCTTCGCCGACTGATCTGGTGCTGCGGAGGCCGACTTGGGGCATGATCTGCCGGTAGGAGAAGCCTTTGCAGTAGAGGTCGGCGCATTTGGCGTCGCGTTCGAGGGTTTCTACTGAGGGGCGGCGTGGCACGCTTTGTTCACCGTCCCTTGCGTTGCGTACACGTTAGGTGGTTTGACCTGCTGCTCACTGCGGAATGAACTCGACGCCGCAATTTGGGCAGGTGATCGGTGGTTTCTCGTCGGGCCGGACCTGTTCATCGTCCGGCGTGGCCC
>DATIYI010000096.1:0-16793 GCA_035517695.1 Streptosporangiaceae bacterium | reverse complement strand
GCTTGATCGGCGGCCTCGCCAAGCGGCGACCTCATCCGCTCGAGGCGACGTCCGGGCTGCCCGCCTTGGTGAACTCGGGGAACGCGCGCCGCAGCGCGAGCTGCCAGTCGCAGATCGGCGCGAGGTCAGCACGCGCCCATGCCTCGTGCCCGAGCACGCTGTAGGCGGGCCGTGGTGCCGGCCGGACGAAAGCGCTGCTCGTCGTGGCCCTGACCCGCCCCGGATCGGTGCCGAGCAGCCGGAAGATTTCGCGGGCGAAGCCGCACCAGGTCGTATCCCCTGAGCTCGTCGCGTGGTACACGCCGCCGGGGGCGCCGGACTCGACCAGCGCGATGATCTGGTCCGCGACATCGACGGTCCAGGTCGGCTGGCCGCGCTGGTCGTCCACGACCTCCACGGACGGCTTCTCCCGCGCCAGCCTGATCATGGTGCGCACGAAGTTAGGACCGTGCGCCCCGTACAGCCAAGCCGTCCGCACCACGTATCCGCTGCCGGGGAGTTGCCCGAGCACCGCTCGCTCACCCGCCAGCTTTGTGCGGCCATAGGCGGTGGCGGGCGCTGGGCGGTCGTCTTCCGCGTACGGCCGGGTCGCGCGCCCGTCGAACACGTAGTCGGTGGATATCTGTACCAGCTTGATTCCGTCCACCGAACACGCGGCGGCGAGGTTCGCCGGGCCGTCCGCGTTCACCCGCATCGCGTAGGCCACGTAGGTCTCGGCATCGTCCACGGCGGTCCAGGCGGCGCAGTTGACGACGACATCGGGCCGGTGCCGCCGCAGCGCGCTGACGACAGCCCCCGCGTCGGTCACGTCGAGATCGCCATGGCGCAGCCCGGTCACGTTCGCACCGCGGCCGCTCAGCAGCGTAACGAGGTCACGCCCAAGCATGCCCCCTGCCCCGGTGACCAGCCATCGGCCCACTAGGTGCGCTCGGTTCCCGAATCAGCGGCAACCGGACCGCGGGCGGCCGGCTCCGTCGTCGCACGCTTGGCCGGCTCTGCCGTCGCCCGCTTCAGCGGCTCCCACCAAGCGCGGTTTTCCTCATACCAGCGCACGGTCGATTTCAGGCCCTCGCTCAGCGGGATGCGCGGTGCGTAGCCCATGGCGCGCAGCGCCGAGTCGTCGAGCGAATACCTGCGGTCATGGCCCTTGCGGTCTGCGACGGGCGACACCACGTCCCAGCCCGCACCGCACAGGTCGAGCAGCGCCGCGGTCAGTTCACGGTTGGTCAGTTCCGCGTCGCCATCGATGTGATAGATCCCTCCCGCGCTGCCGCGCTCAAGGACTAGCTGGATGCCGCGGCAGTGGTCGTCGACGTGCACCCAGCCGCGGACGTTCCCGCCGTCGCCGTAGAGGGGGACCCGCTGCCCGTCGAGCAGGTTAGTGACGAAGAGCGGGATGACCTTCTCAGGAAACTGGTACGGGCCGTAGTTGTTGCAGCAGCGGGTGATGCTCACGTTGAGCCCGTACGTCCGCGCATAGGCGCGGGCGACGAGATCCCCGCCTGCCTTGGCGGCCGCGTACGGTGAGTTAGGTTCGAGCGGCGAATCCTCCTGCCACGATCCGTTGGCCACACTGCCGTAGACCTCGTCCGTCGAGATCTGGACCACCCGTGGCACGTTCGCGTCGAGGCACGCTTGAAGGAGGGCCTGGACCCCGGCCACGTTGGTGGCGACGAACTCGGCCGCGCCGCTGATCGACCTGTCGACGTGCGTTTCCGCGGCGAAATTGAGCACCGCATCGTGGCCGGGAAGCACCGATTCGAGCAGCTTGGCATCGCAGATGTCGCCGCGGACGAAGCTGAATCGCCGGCTGCCCGCGACGGGTTCGAGGTTGGCCATGTTGCCCGCGTAGGTCAGCTTGTCGAGCACCGTGACTCGCGCCTGATCAAAACCGGGATATCCCCCGGTCAGGAGCGTGCGCACATAATGCGAGCCGATGAATCCAGCACCACCGGTAACCAGGACCCTCATCGCGGCGACCGCGCCGGCTCCCGCGTCGGTTCGCAGGACCGCGCGCCGTCTCCCTCCCCATCCTCAGCGCGTGCACATCACGTTCGGAACATCACATTTTCGAGCGGTGCCTCCTGTCTGCACCAGCTTAGGAGCAGATCTGTACCTTGCTGTGGTCCCCAAGCACCAGCCGGTGCGCCTTGGGCACGTTCGGTGCCGGGGTCACCTCTACATCATGGCCGATCAGGGACGCCTCGATTCGCTGAACTCCCTGGATAGACGCACCGCGCAGCACGATGGAGTACTCGATCTCACTGTCGATGATCGCGCAGCCGTCCGCCACGGACGTGAACGGGCCGATGTAGGAGCCCGTCACCACGGTACCCTGGCCGATCACTGCGGGGCCCACGATGCGCGAGCCGGTCACCCGCGCGCCCTCCTCGATCACGACGCGGCCGATGAGCTCGCTCGCCGCATCGACCTGGCCGCGCCGCACCGGCTCCACGCTCTCCAGCACCATCCGGTTGACCTCGAGCATGTCGGCGACGTTGCCGGTGTCCTTCCAGTACCCGGAGATGACCGTCGAGCTGACCTTGCGGCCGGCCTCGATCAGCCACTGGATCGCCTCGGTTATCTCCAGCTCACCCCGCCAGGACGGCGTCAGCTTGCGCACCGCCTCGTGGATGGCCGCGGTGAACATGTAGACCCCAACGAGCGCCAGGTTGCTCTTCGGCTGCTTGGGTTTCTCTTCCAGGCTGACGACCTGACCCGAGCCGCCAAGCTCCGCGACGCCGAACTGGCGCGGATCGGTGACCTCGGTCAGCATGATCTGCGCGTCCGGCCTCGCGGCGCGGAACTCCCCGACGAGATCGGTGATCCCGCCGACGATGAAGTTGTCGCCGAGGTACATGACGAAGTCGTCGTCCCCGAGAAAGCCGCGCGCGACGAGCACGGCGTGGGCCAGGCCGAGCGGCGCGGACTGCCTGACGTACGTGACGCGCAGGCCGAATGCGGACCCATCGCCGACCGCTGCCTCGATCGCCGCGGCGGTGTCACCGACGACGATCCCGACCTCCGCGATGCCCGCGTCGCGGATCGCCTCAAGGCCGTAGAACAGCACCGGCTTGTTCGCGACGGGAACCAGTTGCTTGGCCGATGTGTGCGTGATCGGACGCAGGCGCGTGCCCGCCCCGCCAGCGAGTACGAGCGCCTTCAACGGGCCTTGACCGCGATCAGCGACATGATGACACCCACCGCCCTCTCCTGGCGAAACTCGGCCCCTAGTGAAACTCGGCCCCTAGTGAACTCAGCCCCTGGCAAGACGCGACCGAGGCGCGATATTGCCAACCTAGCCGGACTGGGTGGCACGGGCCACCACGGAGCCGGCGACCCCGATGCTTCAGAATGGGTGGCTATGGCTGTTTGTGTGCCTAAGCGGTTCGTCATTTACGGCGCCGGGGCGATCGGCGGTGTCATCGGCGCCCTGCTGCGGCGGGCCGGCCACGATGTCGCCCTGATCGCGCGCGGCGCGCACGGCGAGGCGATACGCGAGCGCGGGCTGCGCCTCGAGACACCCGACGAGACCGTCACCTTCGACTTTGAGGTGGCCAGCCATCCGGGCGAGCTGCGGTACCGCGACGGCGACGTCGTGGTGCTCGGCATGAAGACCCAGGACACCGCGGCCGCGCTCGGCGCGCTCGCCGCCGCGGCGCCGCCGGGCATCGTGGTCGCGTGCGCGCAGAACGGCATCGAGAACGAGCGGCTGGCATTGCGGCATTTCGCTCAGGTGTACGGCATCTGCGTTGTCCTCCCGGCGAGCCACCTCGAACCTGGCGTCGTCAGGGTGCATTCCGCGCCGGTCCGCGGGGCGCTCGGCATCGGCCGCTACCCGCGCGGCGAGGAGGGCATCGCCGGCGACATCGCCGCCGCGTTCTGCGCCGCAGGCTTCGAATCGAGCCCGCATCCCGATGTCATGCGCGTGAAGTACGCGAAGCTGCTGAGCAATCTGGGCAACGCCGTCGAGGTGGTATGCGGCCGCAGCGAGCAAGCGCACGAGGTGTTCGAACTCGCCCAGGCCGAGGGCCGCGCCTGCCTGCGCGCGGCGGGCATCGACGCTGACGAGGCACGGCTGGCCGCCTACCACGAAGTGATCACTGTCCGCCCGGTCGCCTCCGGGCGCTGGCCTGGGAGTTCCTCGTTGCAGAGCCTGGAGCGCCGCACGGGCACCATCGAGGCCGACTACCTCAATGGCGAGATCGTCTTGGTCGGCCGCGGCCACGGCGTGCCGGTGCCGGTCAATGCGCTGCTGCAGCGGCTTGCCAATCAGTTCGCCCGCGAGCAGCGCCCGCCTGGCTCGATGCAGGCCGCCGAGTTCCTCGCCGCCGCCGGCGCCGCCCCGCGGGCTCCGGGCGCTCAGCACACATAGCGCTTGATTGGCAGTCGCTGTGGCCTAGTTTGGAGGCGCGGGGGGTTAACCGGGTGGAGCCGGTGGGAGGAAACGACGATGGCACCTGATGAGTCCGGTCAGCGACAAAACAGCGGTGCCGCGGCCCTCGTACGAGGCGGCAAGCTGACGGGGCGCTGGCAGCTGGACCCTGCGGCGTCACGGGTGGAATTCAGGGTCAAGCATTTCTGGCACGCGGTCACCGTGCACGGATGGTTCGAACGGTTTGCCGGCGCAGGCACCGTCGGCCAGGACGGAGTAGTCTCCGGTCGGCTGTCCATTGACGCGACGTCCCTGAACACCAAGAACAAGCAGCGGGACAAGCACCTGCGGTCAGCGGATTTCTTCGACGTGGAGCACCATCGCGACGTCGTGGTGACCGTGGAAAGGGCGACGCCGACCGACGGCGGGCAGATGGCCGTGGCGGGGACCCTGGAAGCGGCAGGAATACGGCAGCCGGTGACCTTCACCGCAGAGGTCACGCAGGCCAGCGCCGACGCGGTTACCCTGCGGGCTGATCTGGTCGTGGACCGGACCCTGTTCGGGATGACCTGGCGCCCGCTCGGGATCGCGGCCAAGGAGGCAGCCGCCACGGTGCACGCCCGCTTCACCAGGGCCTCGCCGTAGGCACGACGGCGAGGTCGCCCAAGGCCGCGCGGCCGGTATCATCGAGCGGCCGGTGTCATCGAGCGGCGATGTCATTGACGTCCAGGAACCCCGACTCCGGGCTGGACGGGCCCCACGCTCAGGTAGTCCGGGCCGGTCGCAGAGCACCCTAGGAAGCTGAAGGAACCGACCAGCGCTTCACTGGCCTGGCCGGGCGGGTAGATCCTGAGCCCAGCGGTAACGGCCGGGTGGCACGCGGCCGGCTCGAAGTTGCCTGCGTCCGCGAGTTGAAGTGCTACGTGGGCGGTGGCTCCAGGCGCGAGCGTCACGGTATGCGGCACGCTGGAGTGATCGTGCGCGGCGGGGCTGCCGAGCTGGCCGCCGGAAACGGCGACGGCCGAGATCCGAGGGAAGCCATACAGGTGGCAGGTGCGCTCGGTGACGTTGGTGAACTCGAGCGGGTAGTACGCACTCCCCGCGGCCGCCGCCCCTGCGCCGAGCCCCAGCCATACCTCGAGCCCCGCGGTGCCGCAGGCAGGCACCGCGGCAGCCGGTTTGGCCGCTCCGGCGAAGGCCGGCGAGGTGGCGGCCGCGCAGGTGCAGGCGAGCGCGGCCACGGCCGCGATAATCACCGCTGCGACCGCCCGTCCGATGGCGTGCGGCATGGGCCTGCCCTGGCGCCGCGTCCTTGACATCATCGAGGTCCCCTGTCGTGAAAGCTAAGCCATCCCGTACTCCGACCCGGCTAAACCTCAACTGCCACGCCAGCAACATTAGCCTCAGATACCACCTGGCCGGGCGCAGGCCTTGAAAGTCATTCGGCCATGATCCGCTGTGCTAATGAACCTGCGGATAGCGCGGACAACTTCATCCGGGTAGGGATCATGGACGACGACACGCTACCGCTTGCATCGGTCAGATCGACACCCAGTCGGTCACCACGCGGTGGGCGGCCGCGCCGTCCGTGCCGCAGCGCAGGCTGATCGGTCCGGCGTGCAGTGGTCCCGCGCTGAAACGCCCGAGTTCGTCGGCGTCGAGGGTGGCCACGTCGTCTCCGTGCCTGATCTCGATCGCCGCCTGCCGCGGCGGGATGAGCTGCCCGATCAAAGTGCGCTGCGATCCGGTGGCCGTGACTTCGACCTCGATGGTCAGGTCGCTGGAACGGAACGAGAGCAGCCGCGCTTGCTGCGTGCCGCGCACGACAGCCGCGTCGTCGTGGTCGACGACCGAGTCGAAGACGAGCTCGGCCAGTTCGGCGTCGATCGTGCGCCAGGTGAACGCACCTACCGCGGTCCGTATTAGCTCGGCCGGCACCGGGTCGAACCGTGCTGCTACCTGCCTGAGCTGTGCTTCAAGCTCGTTGTCGTCTGGTTCGTCGCGCACCTGTGTCTCCTGCCTGCCCTTAGGTAAGTAGAGCGCGTCAGACGATCCCAGATACCTCGCCGGCCAGCCGCTGGCGCAGTTGCTTCAGGCACCGTCCCCGGGTGGGACCGATGCTTCCGACCGGCATGTCGAGCGCCGCGGCGATTTCGGCGTAGTTGGGCGCGGGCGTAGCGATGAGCACGCGGAGCAGCTTCTGGCAGCGCGCGGGCAGCGTGCCGAACGCACGCCAGAGCCGCTGCGCACGGTCCTTGTCGAGCGCCGCCTTCTCGGTGTCAAGCACCGCCTGCTCGGGTGAGTTCTCGTCGGCGCGGCCAGCGTCGAGCGTGCCAGGGTCGTCGGTGAGGACGAGCCGGGCAGCGCCGCGCGCGACGCGCAGCGACTCGTGCCTGGCCGTGGTGGCGAGCCAGGCTCCAACGCGTTCCGGGTTCTGGATGCGGCCGAGATGCTCGGCTAACCGCAGCCAGGTGGTCTGGTACACATCGGAGGCGTCCGCGTGACTCAGGCGGTAGCCGCGGGCGGCCGACCAGACGAGCCCGCTGAAACCCTCGACGAGCGCCGTCCACGCGGTCATGTCACCGCCAGCCGCTGCCGCGGCCAATCGGCCGGCCTCACCGGGATCCACAGCCACATCTTCCCCCAGCGCGGCCCCGGGGAATCGCCTGCCCCGCCCGGTCACGCCGACAAAGATCCGCGAGACATGCCCCCAGCTGTCAGCAGCCGCAATGATGGCCGCCGTCGCCGTGCCGTCCGCCACCGCGACCGTGGTGATGGTGCTCACCACAATCGTGATGACACTGGTCGGCGTCGGCGTCGCCCGGATACAGGGCCGGGCCGACGCCGGGTATCACCTGTGCCCGTGCCTTCGCGAGCAGGGCGTCGGCCGCGCGCCGGCTGCTTTCGCCCGTGCGCGACATGCGCGCAGCAATCAGGCCGGACACCAAAGGCGTAGCGAAGGAGGTGCCGCTCCACTGCGCCATCCCGTGAAATTCCCGCTGCTCGCCGGCACGCTGTGGCTCGTGACACACGTATGTTCCCGTCGCGTACGCGTTGACCAGCCCTTCGCCCGGTGCATAGACGTCAACCCACCCGCCGTAGTCGCTGAAGGAGGCCCGGCTGCGCCAGTTGGCCGCGAGCGCGCCGACCGACACCACCTGCGGAAACGCAGCGGGCCAGAAGGGTCGGCGCTCGGCGTTGTTGCCTGCGGCGGCCACAAGCACAACGCCCTTGTGGTGCCGGTACCGCTGCCACAGTGCCTCGAAGCCAAGCGGGGGAACATCTTTCCGGCTGGTTCCCCCCGCCGACAGGCTGATGATGTCCGGCCCGAGGCTCAGCGCCGCGTCCAGGTGCTTGACGATCTCCTTTTCGAGGTGGGCGCCCGAGTAGTGCATCAGATTGGCGACATGCATCTGTGTGGCCGGAGCCATGCAGCGCGCCACACCGGCGACGAAGGTGCCATGTCCGGTGTAGGGCGGAATCTGCGGCGCCTGGAATTCGTCGGGATCGCCGGTGACACCTTCGAGCCACGGATGGGTTGCCGCGTCGTCGAGCTTGCCGGTGTCCACCACATAGACGAATGCCCCGCGGCCGTGCTGGCCAGGGCTGATCCCGGGCTCGGGACCGGCGCCTCGCGGAGGTTCGTCGGGTTCGGTGGCTGGGCACAGGCCGCCGGGGCAGATCGACATAACGTGGTTCGGGGTCGCGACGCCGACACCGAGCCGGGCATCGATCGCGTCCAGGGCGGCAGCGACGGCCGAGATTTCCGCCCCTGCCAGCGAATAATGGGTCACGCCGTCGATGAAGCCGTCTTCGGGTGCACCGCCACCAACGACATCGGCAACCTGGTCAAGGTAAGCGTCCCGGACCAGGATGAAGCCTTCCTGGCACAGGTAGTCGAGGTCACCATTCTCGCGTCTGGCTACGCTGATCTGATTATCGTCGTCCGCAAATGCACCTGCTACCAGGCTGACGTGCTTTTCTGTCTTATTTCGCTGGCGATCGGGCGGCTGGCGATCGGGCGGCTGGCGATCGGGTGGGGGGCCCTGCGGGCTCATGAGACTCCTTTCACGAGTCTGGCGTTAGACGCCGACGAAACTCGGGATCTAACATCAACGCCATGGCTGGGGGAACCCGCCCGGTTTCATCGCCGCGCGACACGCTTGAGTTACTCCCGATGGCGTTGGCGCGCCCAAAGGAGGCCCTGGCGGGGGCGCGCGGCGTGCTCGCGGGTAACCCCAGTCTGTGGGACGCGTCGGTGGCCCGGCACGTTGTCGGGATCGTGCTGCGAGATTTCGGCGACGTGAATGCGGCGATCGGGGAATTGACGGCGGCTCTGCGCCTCGCACGTGCCGCCGGATCGAACGACCGCGAGGCGGATGTGCTCGCGACACTGGGCACAGCATTGGTCCTTGCCGGGCGGACCGAGTCGGGATTAACCAATCTGAACGCCGCCGTCGGAAAGGCAAGCGGAGTCCCCGCCAGCCGTGTGCTGGTGCGACGCGGCGGCACCCTCCGTGTCCTCGGGCGCCACCAGGAGGCGCTACGTGACCTGCGCCGAGCGGTGACCGTCCTGCGCCGGGCCGGCGACGCGATCTGGGAAGCCCGCGCCCTAACTCACCTCGCGCTGACCCACCTTGCGCTCGGATCCACCGAACGTGCGGACGCGGACTTCGAGGCCGCCGAGCATCTGTGGGCCGCCACGAGCCAGGAGCTGGAGTCCGTCTATACGGTGCACAATCGTGCGCTCGTCGCGTTCCGTTCCGGCGACCTGCCCGCGGCGCTCTCCTACCTCGACCAGGCCGCACGCCGCTACGAATCACTCGCCGTGCGGATGCCTGAGGTGAACATCGACCGGTGCGCGGTGCTGCTTGCCGCGGGGTTGACGCGTGATGCCCTGGCGGAGGCCGACCTCGCGATCCGCGATGTGGAGCGGATCCGCGGCCAAGCGACGAAGAAGGCGGAGTTGCTGCTCACCGCCGCAGGAGCCGCGCTCGCCGCCGACGATCCGCAGGCGGCGTTGCAACGTGCGCAGGCCGCCTGCCGGCTGTTCGGCGCTCAGCAGCGGGCCTGGTGGCACGCCCGCGCCACGCTTTTGCTGTTGCAGGCCAGATTCGCCACCGGCGTGGCATCAACCCGGCTGCTGCGTGACGCCGAGCGGGCCGCGACCCGCCTTGACGCACTCGGCTCGGATGAAGCCGCGCAGGCCAGGCTGCTGGCCGGCCGGGTGGCGCTGGCCCTTGGCAGGGCACAGGACGCGGACCGCAACCTGGCCGTGGCGGCCTTGATCCGCCGGCGGCGGGGGCCCGCGCTGTCCCGCGCGAACGGGTGGCTGGCCGAGGCGCTGCGCGCCGAGGCCGCTGGCAATTCCAGGCGCCTGCTCAACGCGTGCAGGCGCGGGTCGGATCTTCTCTGCGAGTACTTTCTTACCTTTGGTGCTTCGGAACTGCGGGCTCAGGCCACCGCACGCGGTGCCGAACTGGCCGAAATCGCGCAGCGGCACGCCCTGCGGTCTGGCCGGCCGCGGCTGCTGCTCGACTGGAGTGAGCGCTGGCGCGCGACGGCACTGGCAGTGCCGCCCGTGCTGCCCGTAGACGATCACGAATTGCGCACCGATCTCGCCGCGGTGCGGGACGTCATGAGCCGGGTCGAGAAGGCCCAGGCTGGCGGGATGCCCGCTGCCGCGCTGCAACGCGAGCAACTCCGCCTGGAGAGCGCCATCCGCGCACGGGCGATGCGGGCACGCGGCGCGGGAGGCACGCACGGGCGAGGCACGCACGGGCGAGGCACTCACAGGCGAAGCGCCTCGGGGGATGGCCGCTTCGACGCCGACGTCCTGCTCGGCGAACTTGGTGCCGTCCGGCTCATCCAGATCGTCAGCATCGGTGGGCAACTGCACCTGGTGGTGTGCGACGGTGGCCGGGTGAGGCACGTCGCGGCCGGGCAGATGGCTGAGGCTGCTCGCGAAATCGACTTCGCCAGATTCGGCCTGAACCGCCTCGCCCACAGCCGTCACCTCCATGAAGCCAGCACCGGGCAGCCTGGCGGCGCGCTTGCCGTCCTCGAGGCGACCGGGCACAGGCTCGAGCGCATCCTGCTCGGCGCGGCTAGCGCGCACCTGGGCGATGGGCCCGTGGTGCTGGTTCCACCCGGCAGGTTGCATGCCGTTCCCTGGGCGCTGCTGCCCTCGCTGCGTCACCGCGTGGTCAGCGTCGCTCCCTCGGCGCGCGCCTGGCTGCGTACGCGTGCGGCAGTCCCGCCCGAGCGCCCCGCGGTCGTCCTTGTGCGCGGCCCTGGCGCAGGGACCTGGGGGGCTGAGGTACCCGCGCTCGCCGCGGAGTACGGCAACGCGACGATGCTCGGCGGTGACGGCAGCGCTACCGCGCCGCGGGTGCTTGGGGCGATCGACGGTGCCGGGCTCGTGCACATCGCGGCGCATGGCGAGTTCCGCGCCGACAGCCCGCTCTTCTCATCGCTGCGCATGGATGACGGCCCGCTGACCGTCCATGATTTCGAGCGGCTGCGCCGTGCGCCCTACCGGGTGATCCTGCCGAGCTGTGACTCGGGCCTGCTGGCGCCGGCCGGCGCGGACGAGTTGCTCGGCCTCGCGAGCACCCTGGTGCCGCTCGGCACGGCCGGGATCGTAGCCAGCGTCGTGCGGGTCAACGACAAGGCTGTCGTCGAGCTGATGCTGGCGCTGCACCGCAGGCTGCGACGGGGCGGCAACCTCAGCGAGGCGCTACGGGACGCGCGCGCCGAGCAGAGCGGGGACCCGGTCCAAGCCGCGACCGGATGGTCCTTCATCGCCCTCGGGGCAGGCTGATTTCCGGCCGCAGAAAAATTGCCGCACGGATGTAGCCGCATGGATGTATCTGCACCGGCATAGGGCGCTCTTCATACGCGGATGCCAATACGCACGCCGGTTACGTGCACATGTGACCCACCTGATCAGCCCGGCGGGGGATAGGGGGGTCGGCCGCCCCGTGGCCAGTAAGGACAGAACATCCAGATGATCACGGGGCGGCCGCCGCCTTCCCGCGTCCGCCCAATGACACCCGAGCAAATGCCGCAGCCACCCAAGCACTGTCGTGGCGGGGGCTGCGGGGGGCCTGCGGACCAGCGCGGTCCTGACGCGGTCCTGACGTGGTCCTGACGGGGCTGCGGGGCGGGCCGGCACGGCATTGTCGCCCCGGCGGGGACACAGCGCCGCACTGACCGCCATGCGGCACAGGGCGGGGCATCCCCAGTATCGAGGCACGGAAGCGTACGCTTGATGAGTGAACCGCACATGACCCGCATAGAACGCATCGTTGCGCTGCAGGACCAATACGAGGATCTCGAAGAGGGTCTGGCGTACGCGGATACGCGCGACGAGCGTCGGCGGATTGCCCGCGAACTGGACGACGTCATTGCCCGCCTGCACGACCTCGGGCAGTTAGGGCGTGTAACTGGGCCGGCTCGCCCCGGCGTCGCCACTTGCGCCGGACATTTGCAGCCCGGGTTCTGCGGCTCGGCCGTTGGCGCCGGGCTTTTGGCGCGAGCTCGTGCGGCCGAGCTCAAGCGGGCCCGGTGGCCGTCGGCGGTCAACGCGGCGCGGCGAGCGCGGTGAGCACGGGGAGGTGGTAGCAGCGCCGGACGCTGGAACCGAGCCGGCTGATGTCCGCGCCGTAGACGTGGATCGAGACGGCCGTCCGTGCGGTCACGTTGCGGACGCGGTGGATGTCACCTGGCGGTGCGAAACCACTCACCGATCCGGTTACGTTGTCCCTGACCGCGGTCCGCACGAGGTGGCCAGCGGCCTCGCCGCCGGCGAGTTCGAAGAGTTCCTCGTGCTCGGTCCCTGTCACGACGCCGACCACCAGCCTGGTGACTCATGGGCCGATAGGTCAAATGCGATTACTCTTCCGGATGCATAGACACAGGCGATGAATACGGCGCGGAATAAAGTGCAAGCTGCCACCCGGGCCCTGGTACGGGCCCATGGTGTTCGGACCGGCTCGCTGGCATTACGGTGGGGTTATGGACGACACGCAGATCCTGCGGCAGATCGACGACCTTGTGAGCGAGGAGCATGACCTGCGCGGCAAGGTTGCCCACGGCGAGCTATCGACCCGGCGGGAGCAGGAGCGGCTGCGCACGGTCGAAGCGGCACTTGACCAGTGCTGGGATCTGCTGCGGCAGCGCCGTGCGCGCCGTGAGTACGGTGAGGATCCCGACAACGCCAACGCGCGCCCGGCGTCAGAAGTCGAGAGCTACCTGCAGTAACGACCTAGCCAGGGCATGTCTCGTGGATCTTTGAGAAGCGTCTCGTCGTTGCCAGGTGGCGGGCGTCATGCCAGCTGAATCTATGCCTATCCGAAGAGCGGGCAGCCCGGCGTCGATCCGCCGGCCGAGTGGGACGAGATCCCGGGCACCCGCGGCTGCACGCCCGAGGCGGCTCTCGCGACCACGGGGCCGACCTGGCCGGCCTCGGTGCCGCCGTGGCCAGGCTATTTCCCGCCGGATCGCCATGCCGCCGAGGTCCTGAGCTGGCTCGCGAGGCAGGGTGATACGTGACGGTCGTGCGCTGTCTTACGCGCTAGAGCCAGTCCTTGCGCTTAAAGACGAGATAGAGCGCGAGGCCCGCGATCAGCATGATCGCGACCGAGACGGCGAACCCCGATTGCCTGCTGAAACCGGGGTAGGGCACGTTCATGCCATAGAAGCCGGTAATGAAGGTGGGCACGGCGATGATCGCCGCCCAGCTCGTCACCTTCTTGGTGATGACGTTCATCCTGTTGCCCTGGATGGTCAGGTTCGTCTCCAGAATCGTCGTAACCAGATCCCGCAGGCTCTCCGTCCATTCCGTGGCGCGCAGCACGTGGTCGTACACGTCCTGGTAGTAGGGCTGGAGCTGGTCGCCGACGATACGCAGGTCGCGGCGCATCAGCGAGTTGACGACCTCGCGCATCGGGATGACGATCCGGCGCAGCAGCACCAGGCTCTTGCGGAGCTCGAAGCTGCGCCGCTGCACCTCGCGGTCGTGCGGCACGTCGTCGAACAACTGGTCCTCGAGCGCCTCGATGGACTCATCGAGGCTCTGCACGGTTTCGAAATGCCCGTCCACGATGTAGTCGAGCAGGCCGTGCAGCAGGTATCCGACGCCCGACGCGGCAAGGTCGGGGCTGGCGTCCCAGCGCTCGACCACGGCGCCGATATCGAGCCCGTCGTCCTTGCGAACCGTGATCAGGGCACGTTCGGTGATGAACGCGGCGAGCTCGCTTGTCGCAAGCTCGCCGGTCTGCGTGTCCAGACGGGCGCCATATGCGGTCACGAACAGGTGGCTGCGATAGCGGTCCAGCTTGGGGCGCTCGCGTTCGTGCACCGCGTCCTCGATGGCCAGCGGGTGCAGGCCGAACTCGTCGCGGAGCACGGCGAGGTCGTCACGGTCGGGGTCACGAAGATCCAGCCAGATCACCACCGCCTCGTCGGGTAGGTAGTCGCTGATCTCGGCGACTGGAAAGCCTTCCCTGGCAAGCTTTCCGTGCCGGTACAGGCGGGTCCGGGCCTGGCACTTCGTCGGGGTTGTCACGCAGATCGTGGACTGCGCCACCGTGTCAGGGTCGTGGCCGCGGAAGGTGCGCGGCGATGATGACCGAGCGCTGAGCGCGCTGCCGGCGGCTGCGGCACGCCCGTCAGGCAGATCGGATGACGCGCCGCGGGTGTCGGCCGCGGCTGGGTCGGTCTGCCGTGGGTTCATCGTTCCTCGCTTCGCGGGGCGTCGTCGGCTCGACGGGCGCCTCCCACCAGGGTTCATCAACACGTCGGCGGCCTATCCTGGCAGTCCTGGCCGGCCTGGCGCCAGCCGCAAGCTGGCTGCCGCCGAACGCCGGCGGTCCGCCACGAGCCCAGGCGGGCCCCGTCTGACTCTCCCGGGCGCGTCCAGCGGCGTGCCGTGCCCGCCGCGTGCGGGACAGCTCAGGCGGCCAGCGAAGAGAGCAGGGCGCGGGTACGGATCGCCTCGTCGCCACGGGAGAATTCGCCGGCCACGAAGTCGGTGACGCCAGCTTGCGCCAGCCCCCCGATCTGCGCGGCAACCGTGTCTTCGTCCCCAACGATTGCCACGTCGGCGGGGCCCGCCGCGCCCTCGCGGTCCAGCATCGCGCGGTAGGAAGGCAGCTGACCGTAGATCGCGAAAATCTTGGCGGCGCGGGTACGTGCGGCATCGGGGTCGTCGGTGACGCAGATGGGCAGGACGCAGACCACCCGCGGCTGCGGGCGCCCGGCGGCCTGGGCTGCCGCCGTGATCGCGGGCGCGATGTGGCCGGCGACAGTCGCCGGCCCGGTCATCCAGAGCACGGTGCCGTCGGTCCGCGCGCCCGCCAGTCGCAGCATCGAAGGAGCGAGGGCGGCGAGCAGGACGGGCACCCGCCCTTCGTAGGGCACGGATAGGCCGATGCTGGCCCGCAGGATCTCGCCGGTGAAGTCGACCCGCTCCAGGTCGAGCAGGGGCAGCAAGATGGACAGGTATTCGCGCATGTACCTCGCGGGCCGGTCGAAGCTGTACCCGTACATGTCCTCGATCACGATCTTGTGGGATAGCCCGATGCCGAGGGTAAGTCGGCCGTCGACCGCCGCGGCTGTGGTCAGCGCCTGCTGGGCCAGGGCTGCCGGGTGCCGCGGATAGACGGGCACGACCGCGGTGCCCAATTCGATCTCCGCTACCTGGCTGCCGGCCACCGCGAACGCGGTCAGCGCGTCGAAGCCGAAGATGTTCGCCATCCACGCCGAACTGAAGCCGTCGTCGGCCGCCCGGCGAAGCTCGTCGCGCAGCTGATTGAGAGCGCCGGGCCCCTGCGGCTCGGCGAGGGACACACCGATGCGCATGCGTAATCTCCCATTCATTCAGCGTTCACGATCTTGACGCTAGGGGCGCGAGCCGCCAATTGGAAGCATGAACCCCGATATCGCTCCGGGCGGCGGCCCTCCGCCCGCAGGCGCAACCCCGCTCTCCCGCACGAGACTGAGTTACCCACATTAGGTATGTTCGCCGTGGACGCGCATGCAGAAAGGAAGACGCTATGCGGCTGACCAAGCTGGAACATGCCTGCGTCCGGCTGGAATCCAAGGACGCGGTCCTGGTGATCGACTCAGGCATCTGGGCGGACCCCGACGCCCTGGATGGGGTGGACGCGGTGCTGGTGACGGACGAGCACTTCGATCACCTGGATGCCGGCAGGCTGCGCACCCTGCTCGGCGCCAATCCCGGGATCCGGCTCTGGACCAACAGTTCGGTAGCAAGCCAGTTCGGCGAGTTCGGCGGCCAGGTCCAGGTGGTCGCGCACGGGGACACCTTCACCGCCGCCGGTTTCGACGTGTGTGTCTACGGTGTGGAGCACGCGTTGGTGCACCACGACATCCCGGTCATCCCCAACATCGGCTTCGCGGTCGCCGGCGGGGTCTTCCATCCGGGTGACGCGCTCACGGTTCCCGAGGAGCCAGCGGCGACGCTGCTGCTACCGGCCAACGCGCCCTGGCTCAAGGTGTCCGAGATGGTCGACTACGCCCGCAAGGTCCGTCCGCGGCGCGCATACGCGATCCACGACGGCCTACTCAACGCGAGAGGCCTCGGCATGCTTGACCATTGGCTCAAGATCGCGGCTGAAGCCGTTGGCGGTGTCTTCGCCCGGCTGGAGCCGGGTACGACCGTCGACCTTTAGCTTGTCATTTAGCCTCTGCTGTCCCGCTTGACGCAGACGATTTGTCCTGTCCGGCGTGTCAGACGTGCGAATTCCTCGGCTGCACGCACATATGCGGGAAGACCCGGGCGGGACGGTTCGCGCTGCGGCGCAAGACGATCGCGAAGAGAATGGCGGCCAAGCTGCGCGAGGTGAACACCTTGCTCATGCAACGCCGTCACTGGCCCATCCCAGAGCAGTGACGGTGGCTGGGCAGCGTGGTGCGCGGGCACACCGCCTACTACGCGGTTCCCGGCAACATCCATGCCGTGTCGGCATTCCGCAAGCAGGTCACGCAGCACTGGGGCCGGGCGTTGCGGCGCCGCAGCCAGCGCCACCGGGTGACCTGGGAGCGGATGCGCCGGCTCGAAGCACGGTGGCTGCCTGCCGCCCGCATCGCGCATTCCTGGCCGAACGTCCGATTTGGCGCCCGTACCCGAGGTAGGAGCCCAGCGCTAGCAGTGCTCGCTGGGATCTGTGCGGGGGGCCGCCCGGAGCTGGCAGCTGCCGAGCGCTCGTCTGGCTATGACCAGAGCGTGGATACAGGTGCGGCGACGATCCGGTCGCTGACGGGGAAGGCATACGGGCCGGTGTGCAGGACGATGCCGGCAGCGAATGCGTCGCCGGTCTGGTCGCGGAGCCAGGCCAGGTGGCGCGCGTCAGAGGCCGTGACGGTGGCGGCGGCCTTGACCTCGATGCCG
>DATIYI010000095.1:0-11374 GCA_035517695.1 Streptosporangiaceae bacterium | reverse complement strand
TCTGCACGCCCTCCTCGCCAAGTCTGGGCAGAACGTCGGCGACGTAGGCCAGATAGGGCTGGTGCGGGCCGACGAACAGCACGCCGCCCCGGTGGTGGCCGAGGCGAGGGTCGGAGTAGAGGAGGTAGGCGGTGCGGTGCAGCGCGACGACGGTCTTACCGGTACCCGGACCGCCGTCGACGACGAGAGCGCCGCGCGACCCCGCGCGGATGATGGCGTCCTGGTCGGCCTGGATAGTGCCGAGCACGTCCCGCATCCGGGCCGACCGGCTGCCGCCCAGGCTGGCGATGAACGCGGACTGGTCGTCGAGCGCGGCGTGCCCCTCCAGCCCGTCCGGGGTGAACACCTCGTCCCAGTAGTCGCTGATCCGGCCGCGGGTCCAGCGATACCTGCGGCGGCTGGCCAGGCCCATCGGGTTGGCGTGGGTCGCTCCGAAGAACGGCTCGGCCACGGGGGAACGCCAGTCGACCAGCAACTGGCGACCCGCGCTGTCCCTGAGGCCGAGCCGTCCGACGTACACGGGCTCGGGATTGTCCGCGCCGACGATGCGCCCGAGGCACAGGTCCAGACCGAAGCGACGCAGGGCGCGCAGGCGGGCGGCCAGCCGGTGGATCTCCATGTCCCGGTCCATCGCCTCCTGGCCTGTGCCGCCGGGCGCCTTGCGCTCGGCATCGAGGCGGTCGGACAGGTCGGCGATCGACTGCCCGAGACTCTCCGCGATGGCTACGAAGTGCTGCTCGTCGACGGCGATCAGCGCCGGGTCCGCCTTGGCACTGAGGCGGTCGGGAAGGTCAAATGCGCTGGTAGTCAGGTGACTCACGCATCAGCTCCGATCTGAGGTCGCTGGCACCGTTGCGCGCAGCAAGGCGCCTGGGCCGGCGGGGCGAACCTGGTGGCCATGACGAGCAACGCTGCGCCTGACGTGGGCCCCGCGGCCGTCGCCGGTTCAGGTCGCCGGGGCTTGCAGGTTCCCGTGTCGCTGGTCCCCGCACCCGTTCGGCGTCCTCGCGCGCCCCACACGCCGGCAACAACGCACGGCTTTCGCTGCACCCATCTCCGAAGGTTCTGGCCCCGGCCAGCGATTATGCGGCACGACCCGGGTCTTGCCGCAAGCCCCCCTGCGCGCTATAGATTGAAAGTGGAGGGAGCAGATGCCCTCCTGCGCGTCAGGTCAGCGGCCAGCTGCGATCTTGTAGCTGGCCCTTTGCCGTCCTGTACAGCAACGTGTCCGTCGGCTCGGTGGAGCTGTCCCCACCGTGTGACAGACTTCGCCGCATGATGGGAGCGGATGCCAAAGTTGACCTGCGGCATTACCTGCAGGCTGCCCGGGAAGCTCTGCTGTGGAGAACTACCGCGATCAGCTTGAGCGAGCCGCCCAAGCAGCCAGCCTGCGCTAAATGCTGGCGAGCCGCGGCAGCACCGCCGGGCGTGAGCCACTGACCTGGGCCACTGCACCCGCACGAGCTGTCAGTGTCCGCCTGCGCAGGCGTCGCGGCGGCGCAGCAGCCAGGCTGCCGCGGCTAGCAGCAGCGCGGTCCAGCCGCAGAACACACCGATTCCTTGCCACGCTGAGAGCAGCGCGCCTGGCTGGGGCTTGTCGTTGGTGATCAGTATGCCCGCGGCGGTCGGCAGCCAGGCGTAGATACGGCCAGCCCAGCTGTGGGGCGGCAGCACGTTGAAGTTGGAGATCACCAGGACCAGGCCGATCACGGCGGCGATGGCACCCGCCGTGCGCCGGATCAGGGTGCCGATGGCTAGCGCGAAGAGGCCGAGCACCGCGAGGTACAGGCCCGCGCCAATCAGGGCGCGGATCACATTCGGCTGGCCGAGCGACAGGGTGATATGGTCACCCGCCACGATCGCCCTGCCGATGAAGAAGGCGCCGAACACCACGATCTCGGAGATGACGAACACCAGCGCCGCGAAGACCGCGCATTTCGCGGCCAGGATGGGGATACGGCGCGGCGCGCCCAGGACCGAGGCCCGGATCGTCCCCGACGAGTACTCGCTGGTGATCACGAGCACACCCAGCACGCAGATAGCGAGCGGCCCGGCCGCCAGCCCGCTGGCGAGCGGACCCGACGCCAGCGCCAGGCCGAGGATGTAGCTGAGCGGGTCGGTGTGGCTCCCGGGGGGAGGGTTAGCGCCGCGGTGCGCTGCCACGTGCGCACCCAGCGCGCTGAGCGCGACAGTTCCCACCACGAACACGATCAGTGTCCAGACGGTGGACCGGACAGAGCGGATCTTCGTCCACTCGCTCAGCAGCAGACCGCCACACCGGGCGGGCAGCGACCCGCCACTGGCCGCCGGCCGCTGCCCAGAGGTCAGTGAGGTCATGGCGTGAACCCCTCCCTGCCGGGCCAGCCACGGCATCCGGCTCGCGATCAGTATGGCGAAACTCAGATCCGGTCGAACAGCGAACTGCCAGCACGCTCACGGCTCCAGCTCATGGCAGCAAATTCACCTGCCTTGCCGGGCAGGGGTTGACTTTGCCCATAGGTCAGACCCCACGGTGGGCCCGTGGACGAGTTGCTGGCGATCGGTGAGTTTTCCGCGCGGTCTGGGCTGTCAGCCAAGGTGCTGCGCAGCTATGCGGCGGTGGGTCTGCTAGTTCCGGCTGCGGTGGATCCCTGGTCCGGATACCGGTATTACGCCCCGGGCCAGCTAGCGGAGGCGCGGCTGATCCTGCTGCTGCGTCAGGCCGAAGTCCCGCTGCGCGATATCGCCGCATTCCTGCAGGATCCGGGCCCAGACCAGCTACGCCGCTGGGGACAGGACCTTGACCTGGAGGTTGCCAGCCGCCGGCGCGCGCTCGACGAGGCTCGCGCCCTGCTCGGCCAGCTCACCACGAGCGTAGACAACCCGGCAGGACAGAACGGAGGCAAGCCGATGAAAGTGACACCTGGCTCAGCAGTGGACCGGGGCAAGGTCAGGCCCACCAATCAAGACGCGCTGCTGGTTAGCCCTCCACTATTCGCCGTTGCGGACGGGCTGGGTGAAGCTCCCCGCGGGGAGGTCGCCAGCCGTCTGGCACTTGACACGCTCAATGCGCGATTCACCACCCCGCCCAGCGCCGAGGCTCTGGCCGACGCGGCCCGTGAGGCCGCCCGTGCCATCTGGCAACGGGCAGATGCCGAGCCCTCACTAGAAGGCATGGGAACCACCCTGACCGCAGTTGCCGTACTCGACGGCGCAGAGCAAACCCGGCTCGCGGTTGTCAACGTGGGTGACTCTCGCGCCTACCTCTTCCGGGAGGGCCAGCTCAGCCAGCTCACTCGTGACCACAGCGTGATCCAGGGCCTGATCGACGCCGGCGAGGTGCCCCCGGAGCAATGGCGCACTCACCCCAAGCGGGCCCTGCTCACCCGGGCCCTGGGCATGGCGCCCGTCGTGGAGCCTGACATCAGCTTGCCAGCCCTGGCAGGCAGCGCACGGGTGCTGCTGTGCACTGACGGGCTCACCGCTCAGGTGGACGGCACCCAGCTCGCCGCCGTCCTGTCGGCGGTCACCGACCCGGAGCAGGCCGCAGCAGAGCTGGTACAGCTTGCCGGCCGCCACGGCGGAGACGACAACACCGCGGTCATCGTCATCGACATCACGCCAAACTAAGGTCATTCCTGCTCTGCTCCCGATGCCAACATGCTCAGATCGAGCGGATGGCGCCGCCATCCACCGGGATCATCGCGCCGGTGATGTAGGACGCGGCGGGGGAGAGCAGGAACGCGGCGGCCCGGCCGAACTCCTCGGGCTCGCCGTACCTGCGCAGCGGGATACGTTCCGACAGGCGCGCACGCACCTCATCGGGATCGCCGCTGAGGGCATCGAGTTCACGCACCCGGTCGGTAGCAATCCGGACGGGCAGGATCCGGCCCCGTGCTTGCAGAGCATGGCCAGGATGTCCCGCCTCATCGAGGACCACCCCGAGCAGGGCCCGCATCCCAGGCACCTCGCCGTGTGGCCTGCCCAGTTAGGACGGGAACTGGGTGGAGGCCGCGGCAAACAGGGTGTAGCGGTTGCCGTAGGCGGGGTACTTCGCGAGCATCGCGTCGATCACCTCAGCCGGCGTGCTGGAGTTGGCCACCGTGTGGCCGAAGTCCTCGATGTAGCGGCGTGACTGGTTGAGCACGCGGGTCGCGTTGTCGTCGGGCGCGCCGGGATCTTTGTGCCCGGTGATGATCGTGGACGGTTGGAGGGCGGCCACCGCGTCCAGGGACGCCAGCCACGCCTGCCGTGAGTGCGGCGTGGAGTTCCATAGCCACATGTGGATGTTGTTGTAGGCGATGTCGCCGGAGCAGATGGCCTGCATGTCCGGCACGTGCACGATCGTGGCGAGCGCGCCGTCGGCGGCGCCGATCGTGCGGAACAGCAGGGGATGGCCTTCCAGGTCGAACTCCAGCGAGCTGGCCAGGACGGGCACCACCGGGGACGGCGAGAACTGCCCGGCGAACCGGGAATTCCAGCTCGCCATGGCTTGGGGGGTGGTCTGGCCACGGGCCTCGTCGACGACCTGCTGATCGCAGGCCACCAGCTGGGCCCCGGGGAAGGTGTCCAGCACCGGCCCGGCTCCGAAGAAGTGGTCGGCGTGACCGTGGGTGACGAAGATCGCCTGGGGTCGCTTGCCGCTGTCACGCACCCACGCCGCCAGCCGCTCTCCCTCGGCCGTGGTCAGCAGCGCGTCCACCAGGACGGCGTCGCGGTCGCCGGAGATCAGCGTCGAAGTGCTGGCTGGCCAGGTGGCAGGGGTGCTGTCATCCCATCCCGGGCCACCAGGTATCGGCTTGTACCCGCTGTTGAAAATGGCGATCGATAACGAACCGGTCATGCTTGCTCCCTCATCCGATGAGGCAATACCCCTGACGCGAGATCCCCGACCCGGTCAGCCTGCTGGTTCCCCTGGCTCACCTCAGTTGGTCAGCCCTTGACGTAGGCCAGGCTCTCCGCCACCCGCCCAGCCCGGACCCGCACCACGTCAACACCGCGGACATGCCCATCCGCCCAGCTGTAGAGCCACCGGACGATGACCCGATCCCCCGCGCCGAACATCTCCTCCACCTCAAAGTGCGTGGTTGACGAACCGGCGAAGAACGCCCGGAACGCCTCAAGCACCGCCTGCCGCCCAACGTGGCGGGTCCCATCAGGTGCCGGGCTGGTGGCGTCAAACACGCAATCGTCGGTGATCAAGTCACCCAGGGCGTCGAGATCCCGGCTGTTGAGCGCCTCGTGGAACCTCTCGATGGTGTCGCGAGCCTCGTCATCCATCCGCAGTGACCTCCCCTTGCCACAGGAACCGTGTATCCCATCAGCGGGCCCTCGTAGATCATGCCACCCCGGTGGCGACGCGGTCGCGCCCGCCATGACCTGCACCGCCGTGACCACCTGCATGCGAAGGTGGTGGCCGCGACCTCAGGCCCTGCGGCTGGGCACATCAAGAGCAAAGCCGGTTGCCCGTGAATGACCCTGGCTCACCGTGCGTGACCCCCCTTACGGGCACGCGGCGGGCACGTTCATGCTGGGCGCTGGCCTTGGCTTCCAGCTCCCCAGTAGAAAGGTCCGGCGGTGGTGGTGACCTTGATGTCCCAGCCGAGTTGCCGGAGCCGTCTTTCGAGGTCTGCTGGCTGGTGGGGCACCTTCACGAGCCGGTAGGCGGTTCCGTCAGGGATCTGCCGGCGGATGGTTGACGACGATGGGCCTTCCACCAGCTCGTCCGGGGTCCGGTAGGCATCGTCGGCGAAGAACACGCGGCCATCTGGCTTGAGGCAGTCAGCCACCAGTGACCAGAAGGACTCAAACCGTTCGGCCGGGACGTGTGAGAGCCAGAAGCCGATGAAGACCACGTCGTAGCGGCGGTCGGGCTTCCAGGTGAAGAGGTCGGCCTGGATGAAACGCACCTGCTCCCTGCCGACCCGGGCTTCCGCGATGGCCAGCATCTCCGGGGATGCGTCCACCGCGGTGACGTGGGCCGCGTAGCGCAGAAGCTGGCCGGTCCACACGCCCGGACCGCAGGCAAGCTCAAGCACGCTGCCGGTGGGCTGGAATGCGTCCAGCGCTTCGGTCATTTCGCCGCCACCGGGAAGATCCAGGCCCTGGTTCAGATAGTCAGCGGCCAAGGCCCGGTAGTAGGCGAGCTGCTCATCGAGGAGACGATCGAGTCCTTCACCGTCAGTTGACCTCATGCCTTCGCCCTGATGCTCCGTCTCACCGCATGCCGCACGATAGCCGCCATGGGGCTGGTCCGGTTCTGTGTCCATGGCCTCAACAATCGAGGTTGTCCTAAGGGCAGAGTCAACAGAGTTCCTGCCTTCAGCTTGTCTGGGCCTGCGCCGTCCTGATCAGCGTGGACGATGGTCCCGGTCCACGTGGTCATGGGCGGATCAGCGGCCTTGACACATGCCGATAGCGGCATATATTTAGGCCGTGGCCCGCGCTTCTACGACGTCGGATGTCTTCAACGCCATTGCCGAGGCGCACCGCCGCGAGATCCTGGACGCGCTGATGGCAGGCGAGAAGGCGGTCGGGGCGATCGTGAACGACCTGTCGATGTCCCAGCCCCAGGTTTCCAAGCACCTGCGGGTGCTCAGCCAGGTGGGACTCGTCAGGTGCCGGGCGGAGGGGCGCCGCCGGCTGTACCGCCTGGAACCGGCCCGCCTCCGGCCGTTGCAGGACTGGCTGGCCAAGTACGAGCAGGCGTGGAACGACCGGCTGGACCGGGTGGATGACTACCTACAAGAGCTACAGAGCAAAGGAGAGCGGCAGTGACAGCTAACCGGCATGGATCGGCAGTCATCGAATTCCCGAATGATCTCGAGATCGTGGTCACTCGAGAGTTCGACGCTCCGATCGCACTCGTCTTCGACGTATTCACGAAGCCAGAGCATGTGCGCAAAACCATCGCCCCGTTCGGGGAAGAGGTGAAGGTCTGCTCGATCGACCTGCGCGTCGGAGGGAACTACCACTTCGTCTTCGTGACCGACGACGGAACCGAGTGCTCGTTTCGCGGTACCTACATGGAGGTCGAGCCGCCGACCCGGACCGTCGAGACGTGGCTGTTCGACGGGTGGCCGGATGCGGAGGCCGTCGAGTCGATGGATCTGCAGGAAGCTCATGGGGTGACGAAGCTGACGTGGAAGCTGGCGTTCCGTGACCAGGCTGGCCGTGACCACATGACCAAGTTCGATGGCATCGAAGCGAACCTCGACAACGTGGAAGATCTCTTGAGGTCACTGCTCGATCCAGAGGGAACGGTCTCTGGGTAATTGCGGTTCCAGCCAGAGTGCAATGCCTGGTTCACGTAGGGTGGGCGCCGCGTCCTGGCATCGGCCCAGCCAGCACCTTGGCGACCATCGCTGCTCGCTCCCGGTTGCCAGTCGCATCGAGCAGGACCTGGATGGTCGACAATGGCAGCACGGGGATCCGTCGGCCACTGACGATGATTCGGTCCACATGGTCCAGGTCCGGAGTGCCAACTACCACGTCGCCCGTTGGGCCTGTGGCCTCTACGCCCTCCAAGATCTCGATCTCGACGCCGTGGACCACGGCGAGGGCCCTGCGGACCGCACGCACGTCGCCACGATCCCAACGGGCCTCGTCGCTCACCACGGCGCCGCGCAGCCCGTCGACCAGCTCGGCCGCGGCTACGTGATCAACCAGGAGATCCAGGTCCCTGGGATCGACCGGGAATCCGTGGAGGGCGAGGGAGGCGCTTCCGCCAACAGCCCACCTGCCACGTCGGACAATGGGCAGCTCGCCCAGGGCCGTACGCCACGCTGGTGCTGATCCGGTCACGGCGACCAGCATCCCACGTAGATGCCGACCCCTACCGCCACCTCGGCGGGCGAGGCATCTTGCCCGGCGCTGGCCATGGCCCGCAGGTACCTGGCCGCGGGCCGGGCGACGATCTGGCAGGCATACGACAGCAGGCAGTCTCCGATGTGCTCGGCGGTGCGCCAGCAATCCCATTCCAGCGTGCCCGCTCTCACCGGCCAATCCCGGCCGGTGGCCGGATCCAGCGCCGCGGCCATGCTGGACAGCTGCCTCAAGGTCATCGCAGTGACGATGGTGTCCCTTCCCGATACCGGCGCTGTGAGGCTGAGCCGTGCCATGGCGCCACGATCGCATGCCCGGACCGATATGGGCACTGGCCGCCGGCCCCGCCGACGCTGTCGGCTATGGTGAAGGCGTGTGCTGCTTCAGTGCCATGCTTACCCGGACCGCCGCTTAGCGGCGGTACCGGGGCTGCCGTAACCGCGGCCTCATTGCCTGCCCCTGTCGGGGTCAGCGCCAGGGCGTACCGCCGGATCAGTGTCCTGCCGGCAGCCACTCGCGTATCCGTCCCTGCGCTGCCGGATCGTCGTGCCTGATCAGGGGAGTCATGTCGCAGTCGCAGCGTTTCGATTCACATTCACAGTACAAAGAGCCATTCCCGCACCTGTCCGCGGCCGTACCCGCTGTCGCGGACGGCCAGCGCGGCCAGGCTCGGCAGGAACGCCCGCCCGCCTGCCAGCCTCGCCAGTCACCGCCAGCACCCGCCGAGATGCGGTCTCGCTCCGTCGTAACACAGGACCCGCACGTCGCCACGATGCTCCTGATGGTCGGGCTCCCCGGAGCCGGGAAGACCACCCGGGCCAAAGAGCTCGCCGCGGCGAACCGGGCACTGCGGCTGACCCCGGATCACTGGATGATCCCGCTGTTCGGCAAGGCGTTGGTTGAACGGCAGGCTTGTCACTGCAGCATCCGGATGGCGCACCGGGGGCCGGAGGCATTGGCGAGGCGCCCGCCACTGGTTAGCAGCTCACAGCCGAGCGTCTCGGCGAGTGCCACGTATGCGGAGTCGTACGCCGTAACGTTTGCCCGCAACTCGTAAGCACGACGCATGAACGGCAGGGTGGGGTAGCGGTCCAGATCGAGTTGCCCGAGGTCTTCGACTGCGGCGGCGAACCTCCGGTCGGAGACGGTTCCGGCGATCCATCGCTTGCGCAGCACCGCGACGGTCTCGACGTCGACCAAGTCCGGCGCGGCGACGTCACCGGCGCTGCGGAATTCCTGGCGGGCTCGCCGGCCATCGCTTCCGTCGTCACCGACGACGTTGGCCAGCACGGACGCGTCGATGACGATCAACGCCGCTCCCGCTCGGCAACGAGGTCATCAGCAGCCTGCTGCAGGCCCACCCGGCCACCGCGGTGGCGCTCGATGCGATCCAGCACTTCATCAACTCCCGGCCGCTCCGCCAGCCGGCGCAGCTCACCCGCCAGGTACTGCTGCAGCGACTGGCCGCGCCGCTCGGCCCGGCGCTGCAAAGCGGCGTGCACGTCGTCGGGGACATCACGTACCAGCAGGTTCGGCATGCTTACATTATGCTATCACTGCGGGCCGCGGTGCAAGGCAGCAGGGCGCCGCGCAGCGCGGACGCGACTGCCACGTAAAGCGCGAGGAACCGCCTTATGGATGCTCTCGGATGCTCGGTCGAGTAGCGGGTGGGACTCGCAGATCAGGTTGTTCTGCAGCCCGGTTGCTGGATGCGAGGCGCCTCAGGCCTCGGCGGTAGGCACGTTTGTGGCTGGTGGTGCCGGGACCTGGCAGCCTGCCGGTTCCCGGCCGGTGGTTCTATGCCGGGTTGCCCAGTCGCGTTGCTGGTCCGAGCGCGGTGTTGAGGTCGTTCCAGAGGTCGTCGATGTGTTCGCAGCCGACGCTCAGGCGCAGCAGCCCGGGCGGCACGTGTTCTTGGTCGGGGAGCTTGCTGCGCCGTTCGATGGTGCTTTCGACGCCGCCCAGGCTGGTGGCGTGGACGATGACATGTACGGCGTCGCAGAGCCGGTCGGCGGTGGGGGCGTCGGCGACCTCGAAGGCCAGCACGGCGCCGAAGCCGGTCATCTGCGCGGCGGCGGTTTGGTGGCCGGGGTGGCCGGGCAGGCCGGGGTAGCGCACGCGGCTGACGGCGGGGTGCTGGTCGAGCCGGCGGGCGAGTTCGGCGGCGTTGGCCTGGCCGCGCTCGAGCCGCAGGGCAAGGGTGCGCAGGCCGCGCAGCGCCAGGAAGGCCTCGAGGGCTCCGGGGGTTGCGCCCGACAGGCCTCGCCGGTGGCGCAGGCGCTCGGCGAGGGTCTGCTCGCGGGCGATGGTGATGCCGGAGAGCAGGTCGGAGTGGCCGCCGATGAATTTGGTGGTGCTGTGCACGACTACGTCCGCGCCGAGTGCCAGCGGCTGTTGCAGCAGTGGCGTCGCGAAGGTGTTGTCGACGCCGACGAGTGCCCCGGCGTGACGGCCGGCGGCGCACAGGGCGGGAAGGTCGGCGATGTCGAGCAGCGGATTGGAGGGGGTCTCCAGCCAGAGCAGGTGCGCGCCGGTGACGGCGGCCTGGACGGTGGCGGTCTCGGTCAGGTCAACGCGGTCGACGGCCCAGCGCCCTTGCTGCTGGCCGTCGGCCAGGAGCTCGCCGACCCCGAAATAGCAGTCGGCCGGGGCAACGATGCGGGCGCCGGCCGGCAAAAGGTCGAGCACGGCAGCGACCGCGGCCATGCCGGAGGAGAAAGCCACGGCGTGGCCGCCCTCCAGTTGGCCCACGGCTGTCTCCAGGGCCTCCCAGGTCGGCGTGGCGTCCGTGCGTGAGTAGGCGCGGCGGTCCTCCTCAGTACTGCCGGCATGGAAGTTGGACGCCAGCACGATGGGAACGTTGAGCGGCTCGCTGGCCGTGTGGCCAGGGCGGCCGGCACAGATGACTACTGTCTCCGGGTGCAGGCCGGCGGGTGTGGCCGACTGGTCAGCTGTCATGGTTCTCCCGTCCCTCGGTAGTGCAGTATAATGCCTTATATGAGGCAGTCAGAATTGGAGGCGCGGGCCGGGGCGGACAGCGTCGCCCGGGCGATCGGCGGCCGGGTCCGGCAGGGACGGAACAGCCGGGGCTGGACGCTGGACCAGCTGGCCGGGCGGTCTGGCGTCAGCCGCAGGATGCTGGTCAGCATCGAGCAGGGCTCGGCTAACCCGAGCATCGCGACGCTGCTTCGCATCGGTGACGCGCTCGGCATAGGGCTGCCCGCGCTTGTCGATATGGACCGTTCGCTCAGCGTGCGGGTCACCCGGGCGGGCGCTGCCCCGGTGCTGTGGCGGGGGAATCTGGGCGGGCAGGCCGTGCTCGTCGCCGGCACCGAGCCACCGGACGTCACCGAGCTGTGGGACTGGACGCTCGGGCCGGGTGAGAGCCACTCCAGCCCGGCGCACGCGGCAGGAACCCGCGAGCTGCTCCTGGTCCTTGACGGCCAGGTCGAACTCCGAGTGGGCCAGCACGCCGAGGTACTCGCCACGGGAGACTCGGCGTCGTTCGCCGGTGACCTGCCCCACGGATACGTCAACGCCGGCCCGCAGATGGCGCGGTTCGCCCTGACGG
>DATIYI010000094.1:0-3612 GCA_035517695.1 Streptosporangiaceae bacterium | reverse complement strand
CACCGTCCGCCACCAGACGGACCGTCAGCCTATTGCTCTCATTTGTCACCGGTCTCTCATACCACACCAGACGCATAACGTCCAGCTGGCTATAACAGTGCAGTTCAGAGAGCTACATGCCTACTTTGACCCCTACCCTGCAGCGTGGGCCGCCGCCAAGTCCAATGCTGCATCCCTTACTGCGTCGTAATCACCCTTCTCGGGGAATGATGCATCTGATGCAACTCCGGCTATTTGCAGGAGCGTCACGCACGTATGGCGGAGATCATGAAGGCGGGTCTCGCCGAGACCGGCCTCCTCGCGGATCGTGCTCCAGCTCCGGCGCAGGTTGTCCGGCTCCATCGGGGTTCCCCGGCGCGAGGGGAAGTCAAGCCCGTGGTCGTCCCAGTCCGGCCAGGCATCCGAGCGCTCGGCGAATTGCCGCTTCTTGTGCTCGCGGAGTGCCGCCACGCAGAACTGGGGGAGCGGCACGGTGCGCTCGGAGTCCTCAGTCTTCGGCTTGACGAACCGCAGTTTTCCGCCGACGCGCTGAAGTGCCTGAACCACTTCGAGCTTTTCGCCATCGAGGTCGACGTCCACCCATCGCAAGCCGAGCAGCTCCCCGCGCCGCAGGCCAAGAAACAACGCAAGCACATATAGCACGTAGAGCCGAGCGGCTACCTGCAGCACGGTGCGCGCCTGGGATGTCGTGAGCCCGCGGTTGACCTCGTAGTGAGGCGTGGTGACCTTGACGAGCTTGGCGACGTTGCGCGGAATGGTTTCCTCTCCTGCGGCTCACTCCAGAGCGTTTCTGAGTACGGCATGGATTGACTGGACCATCCGTGTGGACAGCTTGGCCTGGCAGCACGGGCCGTCCTTGAGCGCGCAGCAGCGCGGCTTCTCCCGTTCGGCGTCGTAGCCGTGCTTGCAGCACTGGCACTCTTCGCGGACTCGGGTGATGAAGACGCGGACCTCGCGAGCGGTCAGCTTGCTCGCGCGCCAGCCATCGGCAGAAACGGCCACAGCAGTGGCAGGTGACCGATGAGCACGCCGGCGGGACCGCCGCCGATCCCTGCGGCCGTGAGCAGGTTCCCACGAGAGATAATCCCCCTGCCGCGCAGCTGGGCCGAGCGGTCCTACCCCAGCCTCGTGTACTTCAACGAACTCGAGAAGGGCGGTCACTTCGCCGCCTGGGAACAACCGGAACTCTTTGCGGGCGAGATGCGAGCGGCGTTCAGGTCGCTGCGCTGATCGGTGCACATCGGCGTCAGTCAGGCCGCATCGAAGAGTAAAGCAACCACCCGCGGTGAAAGCCATAGCCAGCGCCAAGCGGCCGATCCACCTCCAGCGCTCCTCCACGTGCCACGGTCGACAGGGGCGCCTACTTCGCCGCCTGGGAAAGCCCGAGCTGTTCACGACGAAGATCCGGGCGGCGTTCACGCCGCATGGCTGACGACAGCCCACACATCAAGGAGTCAACATCATGCACGCATCACACTCATCGCAGCAGGCAACGCCCAGCCGGCAACCGTCTGCGGGCCCCGGCACCGCCCCGATCGTGACCATCGACAACGGTGCCGTCCGCGGCCTGATCGTGCCCGGGGGTTACGTCTTCCGCGGGCTGCCCTACGCCGCTCCTCCCACCGGGGACCTGCGGTGGCGTCCGCCGCGGCCGCCGGCCGGCTGGCAGGGCGTCCGCGACGCCACCCAGTTCGGGCCGAGCAGCCCGCAGCCGCCCAACCCCGCCCTGACGGGTCCCACCAGCGAGGACTGCCTGTACCTCAACATGTACACGCCGACGCTGGGTAGCAATGGCCGAGGCGGTCTGCCGGTGCTCGTGTGGATCCACGGCGGCCGCTTCAACAGGGAAGCTGGCCGGGATTACGACGGCACCAAGCTGGCGGCGAACGGCACCGTGGTCGTCACCATCAATTTCCGGCACGGCGCTCTTGGCTTCCTCACCCACCCGGCGCTGGCGTCGGAGCCGGGCGGCCCGTCCGGCAACTACGGGCTGATGGACCAGCAGGCTGCCCTGCGCTGGGTGCAGGACAACGTCCGCCCGTTCGGCGGTGACCCGGACAATGTCACCATCGCTGGCCAGTCGTCCGGTGGCCTGTCCGTGCTCGCGCATATGACCTCGCGCGGTGCCCGCGGGCTGTTCCACCGGGCGATCCTGCAAAGCGGAGTCGGGCCCTGGGCACTGCAGCAGAAGTCCCTGGCCGCCGGCGAGGCCGACGGCGAGGCCTTCGCCGCGAAGGCGGGCTGCCCGGACCAGACCGCCGACTGCCTGCGCCGCCTGTCGGTCGCGGACGTGGTGAGCAACCAGCCCGGGGCCTCGGTCCCGGCCGTGGTCGACGGCGAGGTGCTCGAAGAGCCGATCGGGACGGCGCTGGCCGCAGGGCGGTTCGCCCGCGTGCCGATCCTCAACGGCACCAACCACGACGAGGAGCGGCTCTTCGTCGACGGCTTCCACCTGGCCGTCACCACCGGGGTCGTGCCGGTACCCCAGCCGGTGACCGCCGAGAGCTACCAGCGGGTGATTGCCTCAGTGCTGGACGTGCCCGCCGCGCGGGCCGCGGCGATCGCGACCGAGTACCCGCTGGAGGCGTATCCGTCCCCGACGCTGGCCCTCAGCGCGCTGGTCAGCGACGCCAGCTTCGCCTGCCCGGCCCTGCAGCTGGACTTGCTGACCTCCAAGTACGTGCCGACCTTCGCCTATGAGTTCAACGACGACAACACGCCGCTGCGCTACCCCCCGACGCTGGGCGGCCCGCCCGTGGCCACCCACAAGTCCGAGTACCCATCCCTGTTCGATCTGCCGGACGCGCCGTTCCAGGAGCCGTTCAGCCCCGACCAGCAGGCCCTCGCGGCCAGCATGCGAGCGGCCTGGGCGAGCTTCGCGGCCAGCGGCAACCCGTCCACCGCGGACATGCCGTGGCCCGCGTTCGACGCGGACAGCATGCAGATGCTGTCGCTCGTACCGCCACGGCCACAGGTCGAGACGGACTTCGCCGCCCGGCACCACTGTGCGTTCTGGGCCGCCGGGTAACCACACCCGCGAGCGGCACCGACACTACGGCCACCAGCTCGGTGGCTGACCACGGAAGGAACAGATCATGGCCAAGACAGTGGCTGACGTCATGGTGACCGCGCTGAAGGCGTCCGGCGTGCGGCGGGTGTACGGGATTCCGGGTGACACGATCAACGGGTTCATGGATGCGCTGCGCCGGGACGGCGAGATCACCTGGGAGCACGTACGGCACGAGGAAGCTGCCGGGTTCGCGGCGGCGGCGGAAGCCGCCGTGACCGGGCAGCTGGCGGTATGCGCGGGCAGCTGCGGCCCCGGCAATCTGCACTTGATCAACGGCTTGTTCGACGCCAACCGCAGCCGGGTGCCGGTGCTGGCGATCGCCGCGCAGATCACGCGGGACGAGATCGGCGGGAACTACTTCCGGGAGACCCATCCGCAGGAGCTGTTCGGCGAGTGCAGCGTCTACCGTGAGCTGGTCAGCACCCCCGAGCAGCTCCCGTGGGTACTTGAGATCGCGATGCGCGCGGCGCTGGAGCGCGGCGGGGCCGCCGTCGTGGTGGTGCCTGGCGAGATCTTCTTCGCCGACGCCCCGGCCGGCGCCG
>DATIYI010000093.1:0-2803 GCA_035517695.1 Streptosporangiaceae bacterium | reverse complement strand
ACGACCTGCCGCATCACCGGCATCACCGCCCACATCGACGCCAGCCACCACCAGCCCGCGACACGCCGACGCAAATCCGTGACAGCCGCCCAAGGACCTTAACTCCCCTGCATTGGGTCTAGATCCGCCCGCGTCGTGACGGGACCTGAATCACCGGCCTGCTCCCCTCGCCAAAGGACACAGTCATGCGCTCTGAGAATGCTTCGGCGCTTGCGTCGGCCCGGCAGCGGATGAGAAGATTTCACTGACCAGCCGGTCGGTCAATTAATTGCGAGGGGGCGGACATGGCTGAGGTGCAGACCCGCTGCGGGCGGATCTGGTTCACCGACCAGGGCAGCGGCCTGCCGGTAGTGCTCCTGCACGCGAACCTGTGTGACCACCGCGACTTCGACCCGATCGTTGCGGAGCTCGCCAGGGACTACCGGGTTATCGCGCTGGACTGGCCCTGGCACGGCGAATCCGACTCGCCTCCCCTCGAGGCCGGAGTCGGCCCGCTCGCCGATGCCCTCGAGGACTTTACCGAGGCACTCGATCTGCCACCCGCCGTGTTCATCGGAAACTCCGTGGGAGGCTTCGCGGCAGCGCGGCTGGCCATCACTCACCCAGGCCGCGTGGCCGGCCTAGTACTGGTCAACGCCGGCTTTGTCCCCATGAACCTGATGACGCGCGCCTTCTGCCGCCTCATGGGCAGACCAGCGATCGCCGGATTGGCCATGCCCGGCTTCACCCGCCTCGTGATGCGGGCAAGGACCGCCAACGACCGCGCAGTCAACAGGCGAGTCGTGGCGCGGGCGCGCACCCCTCAGGGCGCCGCGACGGGCGCGGCGCTGTGGCGCAGCTTCGCAACAGAGGAGTACAACCTGCGGCCGCGCGCAGCGCAGCTACGCGCTCCCACTCTCATCGTGTGGGGACGCAAAGATGTCGGCGTGCCCCTGCGGATCGGGCGCGGGACACAAGCCGCGCTGCCGGGCTCGCGCCTTGAGGTGCTCGACACCGGGCACATGCCCTTCTCCTCCGAACCCAGTGCGTTCCTGGCCCTGGTTAGGCCCTTCATCGAGTCCGTGGCGGAGACGACGGTAACAACCTGAGCACCGAACCGGCTCATAGATGTACATCAGTAACGCTGCGTTGTCGGTGCTTCAGGATTCTGACTGGTTCCAGGCCGCTGTCCAGGCTTTCCCTGCGGCGGTCCATCATCGCTTGGCGCGAGGGCAACAGCGGGCCCGGATCGATAGCTATGCGACGCAGAGAGCTGTGGGTTTCCGTCGGGCTGGATAGTGGCGAGCCGCCCTAGCCGCTGGGATTTGTAGGTAGCCGATCTCGGCGTCGGTGAATGTCACCTCGGTCCGGGTGGAGGAATGCTTGAAACCTGTGGATCTGCCGGGAAGGGGGTGTACCTTCCCGGATCATCAAGAACAGGCTCTCAAGCAAGGCCGGCGGGCCAACGCCGGCCGGGAAGGTACACCCGGTGCCAACAGTAGTCCCCGACCTGTCTGCCGTCCTGCCTGCCGGCGAGGATGAGTTGTCGCTGATCGACCGGATCGTCCGCGAGGGCGCCCGCCGGATGCTGGCCGCGGCGCTGCAAGCCGAGGTCGAGGCATACATCGAGCAGTTGGCTGACCTGCGGGACGACAACGGGCACCGCCTGGTCGTCCGCAACGGCACTGCCGAGCCGCGCACGGTGCTGACCAGCGCCGGGGCGGTCGAGGTCGTCGCGCCGCGGGTCAACGACAAGCGCACCGACCCGGCCACGGGCGAGCGGATGCGGTTCTCCTCGGCGATCCTGCCGCCGTGGGCGCGCAAGACCCCGCAGGTCACCGAGGTGCTGCCGCTGCTGTACCTGCACGGCCTGTCCTCTGGGGACTTCGTGCCCGCGCTCGGGCAGTTCCTGGGCACGAGCGCGGGCCTGTCCGCGCCGGTGATCACCCGGCTGACCCAGGACTGGAAGGCCGAGGCGGCCGCGTTCATGCAGCGTGACCTGTCCGGGGCGGACTACGTGTACGTGTGGGCGGACGGGATCCACGTGAACATCCGGCTGGAAGAGGCCAGGCTGTGCCTGCTGGTGATGATCGGGGTCCGCGCCGACGGCCGCAAGGAGCTCATCGCCCTGGCCGACGGGTACCGCGAGTCCGCGGAGTCATGGGCTGACCTGCTGCGCGACTGCGCCCGCCGCGGGATGCGCGCCCCGGTGCTCGCGATCGGCGACGGGGCGCTCGGGTTCTGGGGTGCGCTGCGCGACGTCTTCCCGCAGGCGAAGGAACAGCGCTGCTGGTTCCACAAAATCGCCAATGTTCTCGATGCCATGCCGAAGTCCGCGCACCCGGGCGCGAAGAAGGCCCTGGCCGAGATCTGGAACGCCGAGGACAAGGATAAGGCGCGCAAGGCGGTCAAGGCCTTCGCCAAGGCCTACGGCGCGAAGTTCCCCAAGGCCGTCGCGAAGATCACTGACAGTGAAGACCAGCTGCTCGCGTTCTACGACTACCCGGCCGAGCACTGGGTGCACCTGCGCACCACCAACCCGATCGAATCTACTTTCGCCACGGTTCGGCACCGGACCAAGGTCACCAAGGGACCCGGGTCGAAGGCGGCCGGGCTGGCCATGGCCTACAAGCTCATCGAGTCGGCGCAGCGCCGCTGGCGCTCGGTCAACGCGCCCGGCCTCGTCGCCCTCGTCCGCGCCGGCGCCACGTTCGTCAACGGCAAGCTCGTCGAACGCCCCGAAGACTCCTCACCAGCCGCAGCCGAGGACCAGGTTCCGGCAGCCGCCTAAAAGATCTTGATCCACAGGTCTTGACAATAACTC
>DATIYI010000092.1:0-2838 GCA_035517695.1 Streptosporangiaceae bacterium | reverse complement strand
CTTCACCGATACCGGCAGCGTCGTGGAGGTGGTCTTCACCGACGGCCGGCAGGCGACCTACGACCTGGTCGCGGCGTTCGACGGCATCAAGTCGCCGGTCCGGCACACGCTGTTCGGCGCGGAGCACGACGCGGTGTACTCCGGCTTCGGCGTGTTCCGGGTGGCGCTGCCGCGCCCGGACTTCGTCGACTGCACACGCGTCTACCAGGCCGTCGGGGTCAAGGCGGGCTTCATCCCGCTGAGCGGGTCGACGATGTACATGTTCGTCGTGACCCCGGACCCGCAGGGCGTGAACCACCGGCGGGAGGATTTCGCGGACATCGTGCGCGAGCGCATGGCGCCGTTCGGCTCGCTGCCCGGCGAGGTCCGCGATGGCCTCACCTCGCCGGAGGGCATCGTGTTCAGCCCGATCTCCGACATGCTGCTGCCGCTGCCGTGGTTCCGCGGCCGGGTCGGTGTGCTCGGTGACGCCGCGCACGCGTGCGCGCCGCACCTCACGCAGGGAGCCGGCATGGCGCTGGAAGACGCCGTCGTCCTCGCCGAGTGCCTGGCCGCCGAGGGGTCGCTCGACGAGCGGTTGCGCGCCTTCGAGCAGCGGCGCTACCCGCGCGCCAAGCTGGTGCAGGACGTCTCCCACGGCATCCTCGACAGCGAGATGGCCATCACCGAGGCGACATGGGACGCCACGGTGCAGGGCATGCGGGCACACCTCGCCGAGCAGTTGCGCGGCGTCGACCGGTTGCTCGACGCACCTGCCTGAACCTCGTTCTCCCAGGAGCAAGCCGTGACCACGTACCTCGATCCAGTCGTGCTCGAAAACGCCACCCCGCCGCCGCGGGTGGGCCCCCGCGCTGCCGCCGCCCGCCCCTCGCGATGCGCTGGCGCCCTCCGAGCGGGCCCGCCGCTCGCCGATCACCCACCTGCGCTATGCCGCGCTGGCCACCGAGGACTTGCGCGCGGCGACCGCGTTCTACGACGGCATCTGGGGGCTGTACCGGGTGGCCGGCGACATCGACGTCGTCTTCCTTGGGACGGTGGGCAGCCCCGAGCCGTATGTGATCCGGTTGCGCGCAGCCGCCGAGCGGCGCACCGATCTCATCGCGTTCGGCCCGGTGGACGCGCCGGCCGTCGACGCGCTCGCGCAGCGGCTGGACTCGGACGGCGTGCGGCTCGCGGCCGAGCCGGGCCGGCTGCAACTGCCCGGCAGCGGCTACGGCTTCCGGTTCTTCGGCCCGAACGGGCGACTGGTCGAGGTGTCCTGCGACGTGGCCGGAAAGCCGTTCCGCGAACTCGAGGCCGGCGAGTCAGTGCCGCGCAAGCCCAGCCACGTCGTGGTCAGCAGCCCGGACGTACAGGCGCTCAAGGCGTTCTGTACGAAGTACCTCGGGCTGCGGCTCTCTGACTGGCTCCAGAACCTATGTGCTTCCTGCGCTGCTCGGCCGACCACCACAGCCTCGCGATCGCGCACAGCCCGGTCGCCGACATCAACCACGTGTCGTTCGAACTGTGCGACGTCGACGAGCACATGCTTAGCACCGGAGGCTCGCGCGACAGGCCACCGCCCGCTGTTGGGGCCGGGGCGGCACAGTTCGGGCGCCAACGTCTACTCGTACCTCGCCGGGCCGGACGGCTTCGTCGTCGAATACACGACCGCGCCCGAGCCTAGCCTGTGCAGGGCACGACGGTACCCACCGGCAGCTAGCTGACCAGTAACTCGATCCATATCTTCCACCCCGCAGTACGACGACGACGACGAATCATCAGGAGGAGCGCCGCAATGTCGGCCGATGAGGTCTCAGCGTTGATTGACAAGATGAGCGTGGCCGAGCTGCTGCATCGCATGGCTTGGCTTCAAGACCGCAGGCAGTGGGACCAGCTTGGCAACATTCTGGCCGAGCCCATCGACGTCAGCTACGACGGTGACACAAAGCCCGCCACCGTGTCGCAGACCCACCTGATCACCAATTGGCGCGAGAGCCTCGAGCGGGTATCGAACTCCCAGCAGCGTTGAGGAGGCACGTCGTTGAGGCCCGTTCAGGACGAGGACTACGCGGGCGGGCGCCACCCGTGCAGGACGCTCGCATTGCCGTCGCTCCAGGTCGGCGTGACGGCGAGCTCGGCGATGCGCCACTCGCGGCCGGTCCGTCGCAACGTGACACGCATGAACGTGCCGAAGAGGTGGCCGGGCACCGGTCTCTTGCCATCTGAGACCGATGTAGCGGCACGTCAGAAGGTGTGCGCCACCCCGATGGCGGCCGCGATGATGTCGTCACCGACAACTGCACTCCGGCGATGCGTGCGAGGTGCCGTAACTGCGTCGCGGCTCCTGACCTGTGACATCTTCGGCTGACTGGTGACCCGCACCGTCTGTACCGATGCAGCCCGCACAGCACAGCCCGTAGTGAGCTGAACGTGGCCACCAGCCGGAGTTACCGTCCCCGACCGCCGCTGCCGGCACGGATGCGATCCTCACGGCGCGGGAGAGGCGGCGGCCGGGCCCGCGATGTCGAGCAGGATCCGGGCGAACCGGTCAGGATGGCGGAGCGGCAGGGCGTGTCCCGCCTCCGGAACGCACACGGCGCGCACGTTCACCTGGGCCCAGACCGCCCGCATGGCGTCGTAGGCGAAGAGTTGGTCGCCTTCTGCGGCTATCACGGTCAGACGCGCCCGGTCCGGGCTGGCCAGGGACGACAGTAGGGGCCGGAAGTCGATGAGGTAACGCAGCACAGCCGCCACGGTGCCCGGTGGCGTGGCTTCGGCGATCGCCGCAACATGGTCCCGGCACTCCGCGCTAAATGACGTGTCGCCCTCGGCGTCGGCCAAGATCAGGCGGGCGAA
>DATIYI010000091.1:0-2495 GCA_035517695.1 Streptosporangiaceae bacterium | reverse complement strand
TGCTCACAGCCGTAGATGGGATTCTCGGCGCACACAGGGTGACGCGGCGGCCGGGCGTCAGGTGTGCAGGTCGCCGTGCCGTGAACAGCTGGCGCGCCAGCCCATCGGGTTGACCTGTACGACCATGCGCCTGGCGCATTGCGGGCAGTAGCGCGGCGGTTCCAGCTCGGCTCGCTGCTGGCACGAACCGTGGACGGGCACGTCAGCCGATTCGCCGCACATCTCGCAGTAGAGGCGCGTACTCATGGGGTCACGCAGGCTAGAGGGTCGCCGATAGTGCCTTGATCGGCATACTCAGCTCGTCCAGTAGCGCGATGTCCGCCTCGGCGGGACGGCCCAGGGTCGTCAGGTAGTTGCCGACAATGATCGCGTTGATCCCGCCGAGCATGCCCTGCCGGGCGCCGAGATCGCCGAGGGTGATCTCGCGCCCGCCGGCGAAGCGCAAGATCGTGTGCGGCATCGCCAGCCGGAATGCGGCGACCGTGCGCAGGGCGTCCTTGCCGTCGAGTACCGGAAGTTCTCCGAACGGGGTGCCGGGCCGTGGGTTGAGAAAGTTCATGGGCACCTCGTCGGGCTCGAGTTCGGCGAGTTGCGCGGCGAACTCGGCGCGCTGCTCGATGCTCTCGCCCATGCCGATGATCCCCCCGCAACAGACCTCCATCCCGGCGGCAGCAACCATCCGCAGGGTGTCCCGGCGTTCTTCCCAGGTGTGCGTGGTCACGACCTGGTCGAAGTGGGACCGTGCCGTCTCGAGGTTGTGGTTGTAGCGGTGCACGCCGATCGCGGTCAGCTCGTCGACCTGCGCCTGCGTGAGCATGCCCAGCGAGCAGGCGACGTTGATGTCGACCTCGGCCCTGATCGCCTTAACTCCGTCGGCGACCTGCTTCATCAGGCGTTCGTCCGGGCCTCGCACGGCGGCGACGATGCAGAACTCAGTGGCGCCGGTCTCGGCGGTCTGCTTGGCGGCCTCGACCAGGCTCGGAATGTCCAGCCAGGCCGAGCGGACCGGAGAGGCGGACTGCCCGGACTGCGAGCAGAAGTGGCAGTCTTCGGGGCAGCCGCCGGTCTTCAGGCTGATGATCCCCTCGACCTCTACCTCTGGGCCGCACCAGCGCAACCGCACCGCGTGTGCGAGCGCCAGCAATTCCTCAAGGTACTCGCCGGGCATCCGCAGTACCTCGAGAATGTCGGCCTGGGGCAGGGGTGTCCCCTGACCCAGCACCTGCTCATGAGCGCGAGCCAAAACTGGGGGGACGTGAGCAGTGACCTCGGTCTGGGTCATGGCTGACTCTCCTGGACGGGCGGCGGCGGGGCCGCGTTGCGGACGAACATTGATGCATCCAAGTCGCCCCGTCCCCAGGCGAGGGTGGCATTGCCCAAGGCAGGGCACACCCATACCCGGCCGGGTCGCCGGTCGGCGGAACAGCGCAAGGGCCTGCCCGGCCCACGACTTTGGCCTTTGCGTGGGATCGCCTGCTGCTGGTGCTGAACAACTGCGAGCACCTGCTGGATAGGCATTGGGCAGGGACACCTGGAGGTTGAATGACAAGCTAAGACTGCTGCTGCACCCGCGGCAGCCGCCCGAAGACTTCGGGCCCGATCCTCAGGCCCTCTTCCGCCGAGACAGCGGGATGGACATCTATGTCGAATACGTCATCCCACTCCAACGTGAGTTCCAGCACCTGCTCGAAGCTGTCGGCTGAGAAGATGCTGACGACCTGCACCGCCGAGGCTGCGGGCCAGAACTCGGAAATCAGGCGAATGCCCTCGGGGTACTGCCAAGCCGCCCGGCGCATCAGTGCCCCGTCTCGCTCAGCACCCGAAACCGAGGAGCGGAATCTCAATAGCGCGACGTAATCCACAACGATCCCCCTCGTTCTTGCCGGCCAGTTCCACGCACCCGCCACCGGGACTGACTGCAGGACGCCCCGCTGACATATCGGCGGCCCGCGAACCGAGCCGCTTGGCGCATTTAGCCCATCACACACCTGATCAAGCGTCAACAACGCCCGCGTAGCCTGCGCGCGATGACGCAGTCCGACCTCGCCTGACCGTTACACCGACCAGGATGAGCGCGATGCTTCCTGTCGCGCCGGTTCGTTGCGGCAGAGATGCAACCACTCTTGATGCGGTCCGGGTACCGGGTGGGGAGGACGTTCACCGGGGCAGATTACCCGCGGATTACCTCTCCGTGATCGCATTAAGAGCATGAGAAGCATGAGCCGCGTTCAGCGGCCTGGCGTGAAAGCGCGCCAGATTGGCGCCATGCTGACCGCCAACACCAGTTGCGTGATCGCGATGGCCTTCGGGCGCGGCGGGAGGACCCTCGCCACCACAAGCGACGACGGCAGAGGTCGCGGTAGGGACCGCCCTTGCGGGCGGCCCCCCGCACAGATCCCAGCGAGCGCTGCTAACGCACTGGGCTCCTGCCTCGGGTACGAGCGTCAAACCGCACCTGGGGGTAGGGATGTAGCACGCGGGCGGGGGGCAGCCAC
>DATIYI010000090.1:0-2170 GCA_035517695.1 Streptosporangiaceae bacterium | reverse complement strand
CGTACTTCTACGGCCTTGGCGTCGCACTGGAAGTGATCGTTCTCGCCCTCATCCTGCGGTACGCCTGGACCTGGCCCCGCACCGCACCGTCGGCGACCATGGCGACCAGCCCGGACCGTGAAACCGTTCGCGCCCAGCAGCGAGCGTGAACCCAAGAGCAGTCCCCGTCCTGTTCGGAGCCATCTGCCTCGGTGCCGCGGTGTGGGCCTCCTGGCGGTGGGACACCAACTACCACTGGGACGTCGCGTAGGGGCCTTCCAAGGCCCCTACCGGCAGGTCAGGTCATCGGATGCGCACACAGGCCCACTGCATCGTCGACACCGACCCCAAGCGCGGCACGGTCGTCGTCCGCGTCACTGGCACCCGCCACGACGAGCCGACTATCAGGTCCGCCAGTCCCTACCGAACACCCAGGAGGTCCCCGGTCATGATCACCACCCCAACCGTGTCCGGGAAACCGGGTCAGGCTCCCACGGGCCTATCCTGCGATCTGTACCCACTAATCGGCTCTCACAGCACGTGGACCGACCCTCGGGGTCCCGTCACTGCCGTCCGGCGTGATCGCAATGGCATTCGGCTCGGCTCCGGTCGTGATCGGCGGCCCGGCGGTGTTGGTGGCCGTCGCGATCGGGGTCACCGTGCCCGCGCCGATGGGGGTGGGAACGTAGGCGGTCTTGCCGTCCGGCGTGATCGCAATGGCATTAGGGTCGGCGCCGACCGGGATCGGCGGTCCGGCGGTGTTGGTGGCGGTCGCGATCGGGGTCACCGTGCCCGAGTAGGGGCTGTTGGGGTTGAGGTTGACGACGTAGACGATCACCGGCCTTGCCGACCCTGCCGAGGAGGCGGGCGAGCCTACCATCGAGGTCGTGTCTGCCGCAGCCTGCGGCGCTGGCACCGCCGAGCCGAGCCCAGCCGCGAGCGAGATCAGCACCGCGGGCATCACCCGCCATCGCAGCAGCACCGCCCGCCGGGCCCTCATCGTCCGGGCTGACATGGCTCACCGACCTCTCATCGCTGCGCCAGCGACCCCGCACGACACTACTACGCTCAGTAATGGTGCGTTGCGCATTGTGAGAGCCCGGCAGGAGTCCGCACCTTGCGCTGATCGATATCTCCGCTTGCTGACACTCGCAACTGACGCCAGCACGACCGGCAATCGCCGCACCACGACAGACTCCCGGAGCCGAGGTCACCCGGGTGAGCGACGTTCCCGCGCGGACGGGCAGTGTCTTCTGAGCAGCCCGGTCAGGTCCAGGGTGGCAAGCCGGATCCGTACAACGCAAGTGTACGGCAACGCTGACGGCAAGGAGCGGCCAGCACCGGCGATCATGAGACAGCGACCTGCCTGAACGACCCGCATCGGCCAGGCTGCCGCTAGTTCGCATCGCGAGGGTCAGCTGAGCCATCCGGACCAGACGCGGACCAGCCGGTCTCTCACTAAAGCAGTCTGCGCAGGCGCAGACGAGCCGCAGCCCTGCGGAGCCGTGTGCTCAGCCCGCTGATCGAGCCAGCCGAGTGACCACGATCATGGCCAAGACACAGCAGCCGCGGCGGCAGTCACCCCGCTCCGATTCCGCCGGTGATTCCGGCGGGATCAGCCTCGCCCCCGCGGCCGGGGCTGATCCCGGCGGCCGACGTGGACGGCCAGGCCCTGCGCCACGATGAGATCCTGGCCGCAGGCGCGGGCGCAGGCCCCGGCCGGCGGGCACCGCGCGGCCGCCCGGCTGGCCAGCCGGACCGGCCTGGCCGTGGAGAAGCCGGATATCGAGGGCCTCGCCGCGACAAGGTGCGGGCGCAGCACGGCGAACCGCGCCATGGCCTGCTCGCGCCGCGGCGCTTCCGGCTGCGCCGGGCGCAGCGCGTCCCGGCTGTCGCGGTCGATGGTGGTCACGTCCGGCTTCCTGCACCGCAACGCCTGGTGTACGTATGGGGATCCCCGGGTTCTCGCGGTGATCGCAACACATCACAGGATCGGGGAGTTGCGATGACCGGGTTCACTGAGGCCATGGTGCCGGAGATTGTGCAGCCTTTCTGGGCTGCGATGCAGCGCGGTGAGTTCATCACCGACGCGGCGGAGATGGCGGGGACGTACCGGAAGAAGGGAGCCCGCTGGATCGTGGCGGCGGGCGGGGTGCGGCCGCGCCGCACCCGGAACCTGAAGGGCCGCTGC
>DATIYI010000089.1:0-4289 GCA_035517695.1 Streptosporangiaceae bacterium | reverse complement strand
CGTGCGCCTTATGCGCCGGGCATACCGATTGCGTCACACTGCGTAACGACTTGGCCGTCTCCGCGCAGCCGCTAAAGGATCCTGCACACCGATCCGCCGGCCGTGACGGCAGGCAAGGCGTTTCGCGCCCGCCTGCATTCGAGGCCATGAGCCACGCCTGTCCTCGAGGCCTCATCGGACGGCCAGGGCGGCTTGTGACCCCCATGGTCCCGATGTGTGACGACCAAAACAGAGCCCGCGCGTGCCCAGGGTACGCATCGGGCCAAAGCGCAGGCCAGGGGCTATCCCAGCGACCTGACCGATGCCCAGTGGCAGGTCATCATGCCGCACCTGCCCGCTGAGGTGCCCGGGGCGGCGAGGCCGACCGCGGGTCTGGCCGCTGCGGACGATCGTGGAGGCGATCTTGTACGGCCGCGGCTGGGACAACGCGAAGAAAGTCAACGGCCGCAAGCAGAACCGCGAAGAAAGTCAACGGCCGCAAGCAGAACATCGCGACTGACACGATGGGCCTGCTGCTGGCCGTGGTGATCACCGCCGCCTCGGTGCAGGACCGTGACGCCGCCCGGCCGCTGCTGTGGAACCTGCACCGGGCCTGCCGCCACATCCGCCTGGTCTGGGCCGACGCCGTCTATGCCGGCAAGCTGAGCATCTGGGCCGCGAGCTTGAAGATGACCCTGTGCATCGTCGCCCGGCGTAACCCGCACGCCTTCGAGGTGCTGCCCCGCAAGTGGGACGACGTGGAGCGGACGTTCGCCTGGATCAGCAAGCACTGCCGCACCACCCGTGACTACGAGCGCCTCCCGGCCAGCCACGAAGCCATGATCTTGTGGGCCATGATCGCCCTCACGACCTGCCGCCTGGCCCAGCCCGGCGGCGGGTTCCTTCGCGTTTCGCGTTTCGCGATCCGCCGAGCCCGCAGCGTGTCGTGTTCAGTCCCATTATGGTCATGGCGGGCTCTGGTCAGCCGGGGCGAAGTCGCCGTGGCGGTGAACCAGATGCCACTCGCCGTCCTCCCGGCGATAGATCTGCGTGACCCGCAGCCTCTGGCGGGTCATCGGCGCCCCGTCAAGGACCACGTCACTGATCTCGTAGCCAACCGTGTACGCCAGGTCGGCACCCTCGTGCACGACCTCGTATTCGTCGGCGACCACGCCTTCGCGATAGCGGCTGGCAACCCAGTCGAAGGTCTTCTCGAGTTGGTGCCAGCCCTTCTTGCAGGGACCGAAGGCACCGAACAGCGACACGTCATCCCCGCGCGACCACAACGCCTTGTAGGGCTCGGGGTCACCCAGGATCATCGCCGCTTCAGCAGTCTTCTCCCGCGACAGCATGGCCGCGAACGTCGCCGGGTCGCCTGTTGCCATAACATCCCCTTACCCCGAACCTATTTGTTAGGTGGATGGTAAAGTTAATCATGGCCCCCGTCAACCGGCGCTACGTCTCCCCGCTGCGCCGGGACGCAGCGGCGCGGACCAGGCAGGCGGTCCTGGACGCCGCCCGCGAGCTGTTCGTCGCGCAGGGCTACACAGCCACCACCGTCGATGAGATCGCCGGGCGCGCCGGCGTCTCCAAGCCCACCGTGTTCGCCGCGGCGGGCAGCAAGCAGGCGATCCTCAAACAGCTGCGCGACATAGCCCTTGCAGGCGACGACGAGCCGGTACCCGTCGCCCGGCGCCCCTGGTACCGGGAAGCACTGGCCGAACCGGACCCGTGCCGCGCCCTTCGCCTGTATGCGCGCAACGCCACGGCTATCCACCGCAGGTCCGCCGACGTGCACGAAGTACTCAGGTCGGCCGCGACATCGGATAAGGACCTGCACGACCTGTGGCGCGCCAGCGAGGACGAACGGCGCGGCGGCGCGACCATCGTCATCGACGCCCTCCTCCACAAGAGCCGCCTCAAGGCGGGCCTTGACCACGCCGCCGCCATCGACATCGTGTGGGTACTCACCCCCAGCGACATCTTCTGGCGGCTCGTGCGCACCCGGCGATGGAGCGACGCCCAGTACGAGCACTGGCTCGGCGACACGCTATGCGAACAGCTCCTGCCATCAGCCGAACGCCACCCCGGGTCCTGACGTGCAGGCCGGCTCCCGAATCGATGATGGTCCAGCCGGTCCGCGCCCCTCATAATGCGTTAGGGATCAGCCTGAACGGCCACCCACCGGGCGGGCCACGGACACGGCCACGCCCACCCGGCGCCACACCGAGCACCCGCGACGACCCTCCCGGCCAGCCGCCACGGCGCGACGACAGCCGTCAGGCGTCCGACGGTGAGCTCGTCGACGCGGCCACGAGCATCATCGCTGAGGCCGAACGCCGCGGTGTGCGGCTCACCCACACGGCGCTGGCCCGCGGTGTCCGGGCACAGGGCCACCGGATTGCCGACGACCGCCTCCGCTGGCTCGCCAGCGCCTGCGGCCTGCAGTCACCGGACGGATCGCCATGACCGCCCACCCTCCTTCCCGGGCCCGCCCAACCTGGCAATGCGACAGCCGATGGTGCGCGCTGGTCTCGCAAGGTCCTCGGCCGCAGACAACGCGCGCCGACCCGGCAGCCGGAGTTATCGGTGACCCCGATACGGAGACGTAGGCACAGCCTCGAGCGTCATACGAAACTGTCGGCACCGTCTGACTAATTTGCTTCTGCTGAGCCCAGTATGGGTGCCAACGGATCTGCCCGATGGCGGCCATCAAGCTAGGGCAGCGGCTGTCACGGAGGGTAAGGTTCCGCCCGTGCGCTTAACCCTGCCGATTCTGCGCTCAGGCCACCGACGACCTCGTCGCCGCAGCGGGCGCACCGATTGGCCAATTCTGTTTCTCAGCTCCCTCCGGCCTGGCTGGGGAGTGTGGTGGCATGGCAGCTATTGTCAACGCCGGTAGGTGGCTGCGATCGCGGGCATTTCAGTGAGCCAGGAGACATCTCTGCTGCCCCTGGTGGCCACCCCTGGCCATCTGGGGCAGCGCGGGCCACCCGGAAACCCGCCACGCTCAGTACACAGAGAAATCCCAGTGCAGGAACAGACCCGGATCACTGTGGATCTAGATGCCCTCTTAAGGGACGTCGAGATCATCGTTCCTGACGGAGTGGAAGTCGAGATCTCTGGCGTCAGGGTGCGGGGCGACATCGAAAGCACGGTGCCGCCCGTCACCTGGGGAGGGTGGCGCTTCGTGGTCAAGGTGGAGGGTCATGCGGTACTTGGCGACGTCGAGGTGCGCAGGCCCGGGCAGAAGGCGGTCCATGGCCGCGAGCGCCGCCAGCTCAAGGCCTGAGTACCCGGTATCGGACCCAGTCATACCCGGCGGATGCGCCGACCGGTGATACGGACGGGGGTGATGCGAAGGAACAGGTCCCTGACTCCGCCTGCCCACGGTTCGACACCCGCCGCCACAACGGCTGCCCGCTCGGTTTCGGCGTCTACATGGTGCGCAGAACCGTGGATGAGCACGCTCCACCCTGCTCGCGCGGCGAAGTCGATTTCGTCGATCTCGAAGGCCACGCTGTACTCCGCGTGCTCGATTCCGGTGCGCAGATCCTCGTCCGTTGGGCTAGCCTCCGCCGTCCTGAACACGATGCTTCCGTCGAGCAGCTTGTAGTTCACCGGCAACACGGTCAACCCGAACCGCCCGGAGTAAACGAGCCTGCCGAGGCCGCCCGGCGAGATCAACCGCAGGCATTCGGCCTCGTCCAGCCGTTCAAACACCGGCTGCCCCGTCCCCGCGTCATGTCCTTGCGCGGGGCTGGCTGAGCTGTCGTTTGCCGTGCCGGTCGTGCGATCAGACATGAGCGATCCTGTTCACGTGCGGGCCGGAGGACGTCAACGAAGACTAGGGACATGCCCGGCCCGGTGCCAGCGGTGCCAGCTAATCCGGTGCCAGCTATACCCCGTGCCAGCTATACCCGTGCCAGCCAAATATAGACGCGGCCCCGTGCGGGCACAGGGTGATCGGCAAAGTCCTTGCGCTCGCGTAACCTCCTTCCCAGGTCGCTTCGTTTAAGAGGCCGATGAGCGCCAGGACGCAGTCCAGGCGCCGGGACAGGCACTCCAGGCCGCGTGCGACCGGTGGCAAGGAACTGCGGTGAGGCACCGGTCCTGACCTGAGAACGATCTTCGTCAAACGTCCGGTCACGCGAGTAGTGTTCACGGTTTTCTATGCCCCAGTGTCCGCGGTTCGCGGCGAGCGCGTCCGCGGGATTGGCCTGCCAGGCGGTGAGGCTGGTGATCCCGTAGACGGTCTCGGGTTTGCGGATTGGCTTCTCGGCCAGGTTGAAGGTTTCCCGGTGGATGCA
>DATIYI010000088.1:0-63896 GCA_035517695.1 Streptosporangiaceae bacterium | reverse complement strand
AGGCCGTCTACCTGCGGTTTCTCGTCGGGACGGCGGGATGAACCCGCGACCCCTTGACCCGAGCACAGCCTGACACCGTTCAAACTCTTCCGGCATGCTCATAGCTCCCGAGATGAAGGTCAGCAAGTTCCCCTCTTCGCGCCAATGCACGATCAGCGTCCCGTCGGGATGGCTTGCGCCATGTTCAATCAGCGCGGGTAGCCACGCGACGAAGGTGTCGTTTGCTGTCGACCTGCGGTGCACGATCGGGCATGGTGACGCCCTCCACTGCTGCCATCTTGCTACCGAAATGATCAAGGCCCGACCGCCGTGGCTGGCGATCAGGCCTGTGACCTGCAACTTCTTGGTAGCGGGGGCGGGATTTGAACCCGCGACCTCTGGGTTATGAGCCCAGCGAGCTACCGAACTGCTCCACCCCGCGTCGAGTGCCTTTACTTTATGGGCGCCCGCGCCCACAGGCAAATCGGCGAGCCCAGCTTAACCGGCAGCGGCGACTTTGCCGGTCAGCCCCCGGCGCTCGGTAGGCTTGCCGCGTGCCGCGCCACCCGCGCAACCTGACCAGCCTGCGGACCCCGGCCCAGCTGCGGACGAGCCCTTGGGTACGGCTCGGCCTCGTCGCGCTTGCCGTGGGTTTCTGCGCCTACGGGCTCGTGGCGCAGCGCGCAGAGGTGGCAACCGCGCTGCGCCACCTGCACTGGTATTCGGTGGCCCTGGCGATCCTGGCCGCGATTGCCGGGCTGGGCTTCATGATGCTGGCGTGGCGCTCGCTCCTTGCCGATCTGGGCTCACCGATTCGGCTGCGGCCCGCCACGAGGGTCATGTTCATCGGCCAGCTTGGCAAGTATGTCCCGGGCATGGTCTGGGCCTTCGCCGCGCAGGTCGAGCTTGCCCGCGAGTACAACGTCCCGCGCAAGCGCTCGGCGAGCGCCACGGCCGTCGGCATGGCGGTTACCCTTGCCACCGGCCTGCTTGTCGCCGCGATCGCCCTTCCCCTCACCTCCCACAGTGCCGCGTCGCACTACTGGTGGCTGCTCGCCTGCGCACCGCTTCTGCTCGTCGCCTTGTACCCGCCACTGCTGGGCGCTGCGCTCGATTTCGCGCTCAAGCTCGCCCGCCAGCCGCCGCTCGAGCGCCGCGTCAGCATGCCCGGCCTGATCAGATGCGTGGGCTGGACTGCGCTCGGCTGGGCCTGCTACGGCCTGCAACTGTGGCTCCTGGTCGCGGACGTCAGCGGCCACGGCGGGGTGGTGCTTCTCTCGGTCGGCGCGTACGCGCTTGCCTGGTCGGTTGGATTCCTGCTCGTGATCTTCCCGAGCGGCGTCGGGCCACGGGAACTCGCGCTGATCGCTGCGCTCGCCCCGGTCCTGCCGCGCGGCTCGGCGCTCGTCGTGGCGATCGTATCCAGGCTGGTGATGACCACCGGCGACCTGGCCTGGGCCGGGATCGCGCTCGCGCTGGGACGCGACCGCGCCGCGCCGCCAGGCAGGACTCTCCCGGGCGGGCGGGCCGGTCCCGCGCACGACAACACGCAGCCCGGTCAGCCAGGCTCGGCAAGCCGGACCGCGCCCGTACACCAGATCAGGCCGCCCAGTTAGCCGAACGGCTGCCGCGAGCCGCGAGTTACCGCCCCGCGTCTCCCGGCACAAGCCAGCTCAAAGGGCCAAACTGAGGTGATTCAGGCCCGCGGGACGTGGCGGGGCCACGCCGCGCAACTGAAGCACAGCGATGCAGCATCCAGACGCCATCGGCGACCGGGCGGATTTGTCAGACCCATGTGACACAGTCGGACCATGGCCGCGAACCAGGACACGAGACATTGAAGAAATAAACCTTTGACAGCCTCAAGCAACAGTAATACCTTTGAGGAAATCAACTATTGAGGTACTCAGGTGCCCTGACCCGCACCGCGATCACGACCTGGCGAGCGACCAACAGGGCCGGAGAAGGGAGGCATCGTGGCTGACAGTTCCGCGACAGGCATCGCAGCCGCGAGCCCGGCAACGGGCGCGGGCTCCCCCGCTACCGGCACAGCGGCCACCGGCACAGCAGCAACCGGCACAGCGGCCACCGGCACAGCGGACGCGCCCGCCGGCACAACTGACACGGCGTCCATGGATACAGCGTCCGCGATCGGCGGCATTGCGACCGGCGGCACTGCGACCGGCGGCACTGCGACCGGCGGTACTGACTGTCCTGCTACTGGCCTGCTCGCGACAGCGGCGGCGGAGGTCGACGAACTCGACCACAACATCCTTGACGCCATGATCAAGCTGTTCAGGCAGATTCTCGCGCAAAGCGAACGACTCGCTGAGCGCCACGGTGTGCCGCTGTTCTGCGTCAAGGCCCTGCACATCCTCGACACGTCCATGGCGATGAAGGAACTCGGTCAGCGGATGGGATGCGATCCATCCTTTGTCACCGCCATCGCCGACACCTTGGAGAAGCGGGGACTCGCCAAGCGTGAAGCCAGCGCCGCCGATCGCCGGGTCAAGAACCTTGTCTTGAGCACCGAAGGTGTCGAGCTCAAGGGGCAGATAGAAAAAGAGATGCTGGTCAACATGCCATGGTCAAACGCTCTCGACACAGCTGAGCGCGAGACCTTCCTGACCCTGATCCTCAAGCTCGTCGACGCCGAAGCTACCAGTCGGGCCATCCAGGCCACCGGCCCGGCCACCGGCGTCAGCAGGCCGACCAATTCAGAGGCGGCCATGCCAGCCGACCCCACGGCGTCCTCACCTGCCATGCCAACAGTTGGCGGGCGCGCGGGGGAGGTGAGCGACGCGCCAGACACAGCTTCGGCGGCAACAGCAGCCGGCCTACCGAAGCCCTGACATCTTCATCGCGCAGCCGATCGGTCTCTTCAGCCCGAACATGTCACATCTCGCCCCGCACAGTCGTCTATAACTGCGGACGGCGATCGCGCAACCGTCGGCCACTTGTGAACAACCCTCTGATCAACGTGCGCATCTCGTTGCGCCGCGGCACCCAGGGCCGTGGCGCAGGATCTCTACGCCCTCAAGCAAGGAGAACCGCCTTGTCTACCACCCAACCGTCAGCAAGGCGCGCGGCCCTACCCCAGGCCGCGGCCAGCACAGGCGAAGGCAACCGTCACCTCGGGCTGGCCCTCGTCGTCATCGCAACCGCACAGCTGATGGTCGTGCTCGACGCGACCATTGTGAACGTCGCCCTGCCGCACATCCAGCAGGCGCTCGGCTTCTCAGGAAACGGCCTTGAATGGGTCATCAACGCCTACGCGCTCACCTTCGGCGGCCTGCTGCTGCTCGGCGGCCGGGCCGGTGACCTGCTGGGCCGTCGGAGGGTCTTCATCGCCGGCATCCTCCTGTTCTCGCTGGCGTCACTGCTTGGCGGCTTCGCCACCTCCCAGGCGTGGCTGCTCGGCATGCGGGCACTGCAGGGCGTCGGTGCCGCCATCACCGCACCGACCGCGCTGTCGCTGGTCACCACCAACTTTCCTGAAGGCCCGCCGCGCAACCGGGCGTTCGCCGTCTACTCGGCGATGAGCGTCGCGGGCGGTGCGGTCGGCCTGATCGCGGGCGGCCTGCTCACCACGTACGTGTCGGGGCGCTGGGTGCTGTTCGTCAACGTGCCGATCGGCATCGCGGTCGCCCTGGCGGCGCCGCGCGTGCTCGCCGAGTCCGACAGGCAGACCGGCCGGTTCGACCTGCCCGGCGCGATCACCGCGACCCTCGGGCTCGCGCTGCTCGTCTACGGTCTTTCCAATGCGGCCACCGACCAGCACGGCGTCTCGCACTGGGGTGACACGAAGGTCGTGGCATCCCTGGCCGCAGCGGTAGTGCTGCTCGTCTCGTTCGTGATCATCGAGTCGCGCAGTAAGCACCCTCTGCTGCCGCTACGGCTACTCCGTAACCGCAACCGGTCCGGCGCCTACTTGGTGATGCTGGCCCTCGGCACCGCGATGTTCGGCATGTTCTTCTTCCTCACCATCTTCGTGCAGACCGTCTGGGGCTACAGCCCGCTGAAGACGGGCATCGCCTACCTGCCGATGATGGCCACCGTTATGGTCATGGCCGGAGTCAGCGCGCAGCTCGTGCCCAGGATCGGCGCCCGCCCGCTGATGCTGGCAGGCTCTGCCATCGCCACCGGCGGCATGTTCTGGCTGTCGCGGATCACCGAGCACAGCACCTACGCGACCGGCCTCCTCGGCCCGATGGTCGTCACCGCTGCTGGCATGGGCATGCTGTTCATGCCGGTGTCCCTGGTCGCGTTGTCCAAGGTCAGGCACCAGGACGCCGGGGTGGCCTCCAGCCTTCTCAACACCGGCCAGCAGGTGGGCGGCTCGATCGGTCTCGCGGTGCTCGGCACCGTCGCCTGGACGGCGGTCGCGAACAGCGTACGCAATCAGGCCGCAGCGGCGGCGGCGGTCGCCAGGGCCGGCCACGCACCCGCGGCGCAGTCGAGCGCGTCGTTGCAGAAGGCGATCGATGACCATGCGCTAGCTGTCGGTTTCTCCCGCGGCTTCCTTGTCGCCGCGGGGATCGCACTTCTCATGCTCGTGATCACTGTCGCGATGATCCGGGTGCGCCGCTCGGATCTGGCGGGCACGCAGGACGTCGCGGTAGCCGACGCACCCGACGCCGCGCTCGTCGGCGTGGCCGCGGCCGAGGCCACGGCTGGACGTGCGGCTGAGGGCGCACCGGAGCCGACGGTCAGTTCGTAGTAGCGCCGGTCCACCCGGGAGGTGGGCCTGGCGCCGCTGCGGCAAGCAGCGCGTCCAGGTACGCCTCCCACAGCGCGTCGGGCACCACAGCCCGCACTCCGGCGCGCAGCCGCGCCGCGACGCCGGGCTCGCACAGCCGCGCCAGCGCCGCCGCCAGGCTCGCCTCGTCGCCCGGCTCGCAGAGGAACCCGTCAACGCCGTCGCTGACCTGCTCCTCGAACGTCCCCGTGCGAGTGGCGATGACCGGCACCCCAGCCGAGAACGCCAGCCAGGCGTTCTGCGAGGCGGTGGCGCACCGATACGGAAGCACAAGCGCGTCGGCCCGGCCCAACAGCGGCCCGATCTCGCCTGCGGGAACGTAGCCGGGGCGCAGCTCCACCCGCCCGTCCAGGCCAAGCTCGGACACCAGCGCGCGGGTGGTGTCAAGGCCGCCCCAGAATTCACCAGCGACCGTCAGCGTCAGCGTGGGCCCGCAGTCGGTCCGCGCGATCGCCCGCAGCAGCACGTCCAGCCCCTTATAGGGCCGTACGATCCCGAAGAACAGCAGGTGGAGCGGCGCGGGCGATAGGCGTCCGGCAGGCACGGGTTCTGCACACGCAGCCGGAAGACCCGGGCCATCCGGCTGCCGGGCATCCGACTGCCGGCCATCCGGCTCCCGGCCATCCGGCTCCCGGCCATCCGGCTCCCGGCCATCCGACTCCCGGCCATCCGACTCCCGGTAATCGGGCCGCGGGCCATCGGCGAGTGGAGCCGCTGGCCGCACCGTGTCCCCACGGCCTGGTACTGCGGGCAGGTGCGGCGGCATACCTGCCACCCGCACGGGCGTGTCAGGTGCGAGGTCGAGGGCCGCCCGCGCGAGCCGTTCAGTATGAGTAAGAACCGCATCGGCGCGGCGCAGCAGGGCGCGGGTAAGCATGACGTCGCCGGGCCTGCGCTCGTGCGGAAGCACGTTGTGGCAGATCACGACCACGCGCGGCCCCGGCGCCACCCGGCTGCGCAGGCCCCGAATGATGGTGATGTAGGCGGGCACCTGGACCGGCGCGAGGAAGGTGAATACTGCCATATCGCAGCTCTTGCGCAGCCGCCGCCCAGCCCGCCGCCAGCCGTCCGGCCTGCGCCAGGACAACAGCCGCCTGGTCAGCGGATACGGCTCGCCCTCCGCCTCCTGAACCGTCTGCACGCCTGGGTAAAGCGCCGCCGGGTACATTGCCCGCCACGACTCGATCACCACCTCGTGGCCGGCGGCCGCTAGCCGGTGCGCGAGTTCGGTCGTATGCCGCGCGCCGCCGCCCTTGTAAGGGTGCGCAGGCCCGATCAGCGCAATCCGCACCGCTGCCCGATCGACTGCGGCCCCGCCAGCCCCGTCAGTCTGCCTAGCCCCGTTAGCCCCACCAGACTCGGGCGACGGTGTGCCATGTGCGCGGCTGTCATATCAGTCGCCACGCGAGCGGACGATCAGGTCGGCAAGCAGCGCGAGCGAGGCGATGATCAGTCCGGTCACAAAGATGAGCACCGTGTTGATCGCGAAGTACAGCGGATGCACCACCATATCGAAGATGGCCTTGGCGACGCCGAGGCCGAGCAGGAAGAGCGCGGGGGGCATCAGCACTTTGAGCGGGTTGAAATACATCACCATCCGCAGCACCTGCAGGATGTACCTGTAGGCGTCGGCGAAGAAATGAAACTTCGACGACCCTGCCCGCTTGGCGTACTCGATCGGCACGTAACGCACCTCGTGCTCGTTCGAAAGGAACGCCAGGGTGATGGTGGTCACGCAGGAGAACCCGGCCGGGAGCAGCCGCAGGTACGGCAGCGCGACCTCGCGCCTGAACGCCCGGAGCCCGGAGTTGAGGTCAGGAATCTCCGAGTTGACCAGATGCTCGGCCAGCTTGCGAATGAACCATTTCGCCGGGACACGCAGCAGCTTGTGCCGGCCGGCCTCTGACGTCCGCGCGCCGACCACCTGATCCACGGTTGGATCCTCGTCGAGCATGGCGACAAGCTCGGGTATCTGCGCATTCGGGTAGCTCATGTCCGCGTCGGTCCAGACGACAATGTCCGCCCTGGCCTGCTGGGTACCGATCCGCCGCACAGTGCCCGAGCCGCCGTTGCGCGGGAAATGCACCACCCGCAGGTGCGGAAAACGAGGCTCCGCCTCGCGCAGCCGCGCGAGCGTGCCGTCGGTCGAGGCGTCATCGACCGCGATCAGCTCGTAGGACATGCCGCTCGTATCCATGGCCATGCAGATCCGCGCTACCTCAAGCAGAACATGATCTTGCTCGTTGAAGCACGGCAACACGATCGACACGTGCGGCGCCTGGGCTGCGTCCGTGGACGCCGCAGCCCGCTCCGCCGGCCATCCCATCCGCTCACCGGATCGCTGGGGCGTGCGAGTGCTCACGCCCGGCGAGGATACCCCGGTCATGGCAGTGGCTGGCGGCCCGGCCCTGACATCCATACCTGATAGAGGATCCGCCAGGTGGTCGTCGGGGGCTGAGTGAGCCGGTGCTCGTCCTGGCGGGTCGCGTGGTACACCACCCGCCGGGCGCCGCCGCCGTAGGGCGCAAGCTGCTGGGCTTGCGCCGCGAGCAGCACCGGCCGCCGCCCCGCCCGCTGAATCGCCGCCGTCACCTGCCGAAGGGCCGCCTGCGACGGCACGTTCATCCGGGCGGCAGGTACCCCGCACACCCCGCGCACGATCTCGGTGAACCTGTCGGCGGTGAGCGGATCGACGATGACCACGGCGGCGTGCGGCCCGATCGCACGGCACAACTGGTTGACTACGGTGATCTCACCGCTGTCCGTGCGCTTGAAGCCCAGCCCGTCCGCGACAATCCTGGTGCCTCCTTGCGGTGTGCGCTCCAGGCCGAGACCGAGCGTGGTGACGGCGGTCGGCAGCAGCAGAGCGACCGCGCAGCAGGCCGCCACCGCGCCCTGCGCGGCCGGTCCAGCGCCGCGCGCCCGCGCCCGCCTGACCAGCCAGGCACACGTCCAGACCGCGAAAAGCACGAGCCCGGGCAGCACGACAGGCACCAGGCGCCGGCTCGCCCATGGCTGATCGGGCACGATCCCCGGTTTCCACAGCGTGGTCACCACCGACCAGCCGACGACCATGACCGGCAGGCCCCAGGTCAGCGCCGATCCGCGCAGGAACCTGCGGGCGAGCAGCGCTGCGCCGAACGTGGCCAGTAGCACCGCGGGCAAGCCGATGTACCAGATCACCCAGTACAGGCTGTCCTCGGCGTAGGTCCGGTGCGGGTCTATCGGCAGGTGCGCGAGCTTCTGGACCTCGGCTATAAACGCGATCGTCACCGGATTGGTTTCGCTGCGCACGGTCTGAAACAGGGGCCGGAAGGCGAATCCGAGCACGATGAGCACCACCGCCATGGCGGCGAAGTCAGGCACCCAGCTCCACCGGCCACGGCGCAGCTGCGGCGGCCCCCGCCGCGATACCACGACGAGCGCCGCCGTCAGGGCGGCGAACCCGGCAGCGGCGTAACCGAGTGGGCGCATCAGCGAAGAGAGCGAGTTCAGGTAAGGGCGGGACAGCACGTATCCGTCGACGAGCCCGTATGCGGCGCCCAGCGCCAGGCCCGCTGCCAGTGGCAGGGCCACAATCCTGCGCGCGGCGTAGACTACGCCGCAGAACAGGATGACGGGCAGGATGTCGCTTATCCCGTCGATGCGTACCAGGGTGGAAAGGCCGAACGCGAGACCGCCGAGCGCGGCCATCAGCCATGCCGACCTGCGCATCCACACCTGCACAGCACCGACCGCTTCAGCGCCAGCGGCGGCCCCTGGTGCTGCTGCGGCCTTTGGTGCTGTTGTGGCTATTGGGGCCCCTGGTGCTGCTGCGGCCCCTGTGGCGGCGCTCGTGCGCACCATAGGCATCGGCACGGTCGCGTCGGTAGCAGCAGCGGCATCGGTAGGTGCCCCGCCCATCTGCATGGCACTCGTCTGTACGGCACTCGTCTGTACGGCGCTCGTCTGGGCGGTGCCCCTCTGTACGGCACTCGATACTGCGCCGCCGCCTGCGACTGCCCTGGCTCGCCTGCGTGCACTCCCCCAGGCGGCGCCGCGGCGCCGCGGCGCGAGCAACAGTGCGTCGGTCACCAGGCAGAATCCGCCGAAGAGCAGGATCTGCGCCAGCGGCTCGCTGAACGTGGATCTGCTCGTGTACTGCTCGGGCAAGCTCAGCGCCAGCGCGAGCGCACCAAGCGGCGCCCACCGCGGGCCGCACAACCGGCCGACGAAGCCGCCGAAGGTGAGCACCGCACAGGCGCCGATCACCGGGGCCATGAACACCGCAAGCTGGATGCCGTTGATCCAGAATGCCGCCGCGAGCGTTATCGGCAGGCCGGCCATGAACTGCGGCACGACCGCGGTGCCGTGCTGATAGAAGCCGAGGCTGGCGAAGCTAAGGCCAGGCAGCCCGCCGCCGAAGACTGACCTCAGCTGCGGGATCGGCAGCGAGCCGTGCCGCGCGATCCAGTATGCGAACTGCAGGTAGGTGGCGGGGTCGCGCCGGACGATGACCTGCTGCGAATGCATCGCAGCCTGCCAGACCCCGAAGCCCACCGCGACTGCGGCCAACGCGGCCACCGTCCACCACGGCGTACGGCGATGCGGCCACGGTACCGGCGCGAAAACGAAGACCGCCACGACGAGCGCGATCGCAAGCGGCACCGAGAGCGCGAGCATCAGCCCGATGGTGAACTGCCCGGCGAGCAGCAGGGGCAGGCCAGGTACCAGCCACGCCATCAGCAGCAGTGGCGGAAGCAAGGTAACCCGCGCAAGCACCTGGCCCGCGGTGACCCCCCGGCCGAGCGCCGGCCTGCCCCGCTTGGCGCCGGGCGCACGCCGCGGGCCCCTATCTGACACGGGCTTGCCCGCATCAGGCTTGGCGGCATCGAATCGGCCCGGTGCTTGCCCGGGCCCGGCTTCGCTCGGCCCGGCGCGGCCAGGATCGGCCCGGCTGGCCGCCGCGGGGCCGCTCCCCAAGCGTACGGACCCGATTCCAATGCGCACGGGTTTAACTCTAGGTGCACGCGGCGATGCCGCGTTGCGCTCCACGCGGACCAGCCGCCCGCGTGTTCAGCTTGGCCTTGCCATTGCCGTTGCTGCTGCTCATGGCGAGGGGCGCTGGCGCGCCGTCCCGGAGCCCGCCATTACCTCTCGTTCGGCCTCCGTTCGGGAGGGATTTGCGGTAAACCAGTGGAGACGTCACGGATCTAAGAAGGCACGGCCGACTTCCCAGCAGGAAGGGACGCGGGCAGCCACCGGCGGTATCGTCCTTTACCCGGCCTCCGCGGGCCCACAGCCGCCCGGCCCAGTATGGCGCTGTGTCCGGCATGAATGGCGCGCACCGGGACACTCTGGAGACGCTCGAGGGAGCCGATGACACGATACGACGTTCTCGACGACCGCCTCGACGACCGCGAAGGACGACTGGCAGACCATAGGGCGGCGTGGCGGGACGGCCCATGGCGAGGCAGCCGGACGCGGCGCCCGCGCACCAGTAACGCACGGCGCCTGCGCGTGCTCGGCTGGATTTCGGCCATTATGACCCTCGTGGTGGTCAGCACGTCGCTGGTCGCCTACGCCGAGTGGCGCCACCTCTGGGGCAACATCCAGAAAGAGAACGTCAATGGCCTGCTTGGTAAGCGGCCACCCAAGTACAACTCAGCGATGAACATCCTGCTCATCGGCTCGGACAGCAGGGCGGGAAGCAACAAGAAGTTCGGCGAGGGCATTCAGGGCGCACGCTCAGACACCATGATCCTGATGCACATATCGCCGCAGGGCACGGGCGCCACGCTCATCAGTTTCCCGCGGGACTCAGAGGTCTCCACCGTCGCATGCCAGCCGGACGGCATGGGCCACGACGGTCAGCAGGCGAGCCGACAGGTCGAGATGCTCAATGCGACATTCGACTCAGGTGGCGCCCCGTGCACGTGGAAGACCCTCGAGGCACTCACCGGCATCCGCATCGACCACTTTATTGAAATCGACTTCGGCGGGTTCCAGTCAATGGTCAACGCCGTGGGCGGCGTGACCGTGTGCCTTCCCGAGGCGATCCACGACCCGGCCTCCAAGCTCAATCTGAGCGCAGGAACCCATCACGTCGACGGGGCGCAGGCGCTCGCCTTCGTGCGTGAGCGGCACGTCGGGCTTGGGTCCGACCTGCAGCGGATCCAGCGGCAGCAGTTCTTCCTGGCATCACTGGCGAAGCAAGTAACCACGAGCAACATGCTTGGCGATCCTGGCAAGCTGCTTTCCCTGGCCAATGCCGCGACGCATTCGCTCACCACCGACAGTGCACTCGATGTCGGCACCCTGCTCAAGATTGCCGAGAGCATGCGGGGCCTGCACGCGAGCTCGGTCAATATGATCTCGGTGCCCGTCGTGGCCGATGCCAGCAACCCCAACCGGGTCGACTGGGCGCAGCCGGCCTCCAATGCGCTGTTCAACGCGATCAAGTTCGACAGCGCGGTCCATGTCGCGAAGGCCGGCAAGAAGAAGGCCGGCAAGAAGAAGGCCACGCCCGCGGCGGCCGCGAAGGCCCCGAACGCGGCTAACCCCAGCCATGTGAACGTTCAGGTACTGAACGGCACCATGACGGCGGGCCTGGCCGGGCAGACCGCGACGGCGCTCCAGCAACGCGGCTTCAACCTGGTAGGCACGGGGAATGCGAGCAACACCGCCTACGTGCAGAGCGTGATCCAATACGCGTCCGCCAAGGACCTGCCGGCAGTCGAGGCCCTGAGCGCAGTGCTCAGCAGCGTGCGGACGGAACTCGTGCCAACGCTGCAGCCCGGCACGCTCAACCTCGTGCTCGGTTCCAGCTTCACGGGCCTGAAGTCACCGTCGAACCTGACGCAGGCATACGGCGGTATCAGCGGCAGCACCAACATCTGCAAGGACGCGAGCGCGTTCTCGGGACCGGACCAGCCGTCGGACTTCGCTCCCTAACCTGCGCTGTCGCGGTGATCCAGACGGCGTCCGGCACGGCCCCGTTGCCCTAGAGGGTGCGGGGCGCGGGTTTTACCCATGCTGGGTCAGGTCGCGGCCGCGACCTTCCCGGAACCAGGTGCTGTCCCAGGACGGCCCCCCCGAACCCGGTGCCGACCCGGGGGGAGGACGCCGAAAGCCGCTCGATGTTCCAGCCACGGCGCTGGCCTCCCGCTCAGGCCCGGCCAGCCAGAGCCAGAAGAGCAAGGCGGCCGGATAGCTGAAGTAACCGAAGCGTGTCGCCGGAGCGAGCGTGAACATCAGGGCGAGCCCGATGGCCAGCCGCAGGGCCGCCGCCCGCGCGTCAACCGGCGGCCGCCACACAAGAGAGGCAGCGACGGCGATACCGGCCCCGGCGAGCAGTGCGACCGCAATCATGTGCCCGACGCCGCCGGTCTGGGCAATGAGGTAGCCAGGCAGCGGGCTCGCGGCCTGGCTCTTAATCTTGGTAAGACCGAGCGGAAACCTGATCGTGTTCTGCACCAGGGCGTGCGGCCAGAGCGCGGCGAAGGGCCCGACCATGGCAGCGAAAACCGCAGCAGCTGTGGCCACGAACTTGGCCGCCGGACGCCAGCCGCTGCCGGCCACGAGCAGAGCCACGGCGATCACCAGCGCGGGCCACGCGGTCGCCTTCATAGCCGCGGCCCCGCCGAGAGCGAGGCCCGCCAGGATCGGCCGCGGCGGCGCCCGCAGAAATGCCAGGCCAAGGCACATCAATGCGAGCACAGGTAGGTCGGTGCCGCCGACCACGATGGGCAGCGCTATGACCGGGGTGGCGATGATCAAAGCCGACCACCGCCATGGATCGGGCGCTCTTGCCCGGACCAGCGCGAACATGAGTATCGCCGCGAACGACAGGCCGAACCACAACCGCGGATCAGACAGCGGCGTCGGCCAGTGCAGCGCCCTAGGCAAACCGAACAGCGTCAACCCTGGGAGATAGGGGTTGTAGGCGTTGGGGTTCTTGGTCGCAGCGAGCTGAACCTGGCTTTCATACGGGTCGCCGTGCCGGATGAGCAAACTCGCGGAACGCGCTATGACCGCGACCTCCGGCTGCCCCTGCCCGGTCGCGGTCATCCACGTCAGCGGCCCGAGCACGGCGCCCGAGATGGCCACGGCCAGGGCCAGGTCAACGCCGCGTGACCGCCATAGCAGCACCACCACCGCAGCCAGGCCGTATGCACCCGCAGCCGCCACGCCCCAGATGCGGTGCAGTGAGTTGGTGGTGAGCAGCGCGGTGGCACTGGCGAAGACCGCGCACGCCACGAAGACCGCGACCACCCATCGGCGTTGGACAGGCCCGGCGGTCAGCCACGGAAAGCTAGGCCTGGAAGCGGTACCGTCCGCCGGTGCCGGCCGCAGCGTGAGCACAGGCATTCACATCCCTCCCCACGATCGCACCGGACGAGGCAAACGCGGGCAGGGGACATGTGACGGGATCATCAGCCTCAGTACCGTCATATCACCCCAGTGGCAACAATCACGCAGCCAACGCACCCACCGGGCCGAGCTACCAGCCAGGCGGTTCACTCATGCGCCACAAACGCCCTTAATGCTACCGGCTCTGGCCAAGCCGGGGTTTTGGTCATATCAGGGGTGGCCGGCCCGCGACGGCCATGCGCCAGATCGTGCGCCATGAGATTGGCCGGCGCCCACCTGGATCGGCCCGCCATCCCTCGGCGAAGCCCGCGAACCACGGCCGGAGCGCGCTAATAGAGCGCTCCCGCACAAGCATGACCACGACCCAGTCAAATAGGTACGCGACAGCGACGGGCCAGGGCAGATTCCTTCGGGCAAGCAGTACCCGGTTGCGCGCGTTCAGCCGGAAGAATTGCGCGTGCCTGCCCGGCAGCGCCGCGGGGTGAAACATCTCCGCGGCGGCATCGTACTCGAGCCGGTACCCCGCATCCAGAAGCCGCCACGCCAGGTCGGTCTCCTCGTGCGCATAGAAGAATCCATCTGGATACCCGCCGGCCCGCTGATAGGCCTCGCGCCTGATCGCGCACGCCCCCCCGAGGAACGTCGTGACCGCCGAGGAACGCGTCGGCTCCCCAGCGCGCAACCGGGGGACGTGCCGCCGCTGGCCTGCGCCACCTTCCGGATCACGTATCCGGAAGGAAAGGACCGCGAGCGACGGATCCGCGGCGAACCGCCTGCGTACATGCGCAGCAAGGTCGCGGGACCCGTACCAGCCGTCGTCGTCGAGAAACAGGATCACGTCACCCGTGCATGCGGCGGCACCCGCGTTCCGGCCGGCCGGAATGCCGACGTTGCCGGGCAGCAGGACTGTTTTCACCTGCGCGGGCAGCGCGGCGAGTTCGGCTCCGTTGGCTACCACTACCGTCTCCACCGCAGTGCCACCCTGGTCAAGCACGCTGCGCACGGCGCGGCCGAGCTCACTTTGCCGGTCGCCCATGGTGAGGATCACGCAGGAAAGCGTCACCGCACCGGCCTGACCGGGGACGCGGGCCGTGCCCGCTCGCACGCGCGAGCCACTCATCCGCGGGCCGCTCATCCGAGCCGCCGCGAGGCCAGGATCGCCACCAGGTGGGCGGCTACCATCGCGACCCCGACGACCAGGCATGCGACCACCAGGACCCTAGTGGCACCGAGTCCGCCGCGTACGGCATCGATCGCCGCGGCCACGACCACAAGCAGTGAAAGCTCCACCGCCTGGTTGATCCTGTGCAGCCGCAGCGCGCTGGCCAGCCTGCGAGCCCGCGCGAGGCCAGCGTTGGCAGGCTCGAGCGCCTCGTCCGCGCGAGGCTGCGCACCGTCCGGGACAGCCACCGCACCGTCCGGGACAGCCACCGCGCCGCCAGCACCATTGGCGCTGCTCGCGCTGCCGGGGATGGGCAGCCCGGCCTTCCCCCGCGCGACGATGACGTTGTCCGTCTCGGCCTTGATGAGGATCGCGCAGATCGCCGCGGCCAGCCCGATGGTCACGTAGCCGCCCGACAAGGCGTAATGCCCCTGTGCCCGGATACCGACACCAGCGAGCAAGGCGGCCTCGGCAAGGTAGTGACCGACCCGGTCGAGATAAATGCCGGTCACCGAGGTACGCCTGCTCCACCGGGCGAGCTCGCCGTCCGAGCAGTCAAGCAGCAGGTACACCTGGATCATCACGGCCGCGGCGATCGCTGTCGCAAGCCCGCCGATTGCCACGACCGCGCCCGCGCCGACGCCTATTACGATCATCAGCCAGGTCACCGCGTTCGGCGACCAGCCCAGCCGGGCGAACACCCAAGTGCCATACGGCGAGAGCCGCCGCATGTAAAATCTGCCCGCCCAGTGCTCCTCGTTACGACGAGCGGTCACCGACTGCGGCTGACCGGTGGCGCGCAATTCAGCCAGTGACGGCCCTGACATACGCCTCCACTCGTTCTCCTGCCGCGTCGCCGTCCAGCCCGAGGTGCTCAAGAATCGTATAGCGGCCTGGGCGGGTGGCAGGTGCGTGGGCCACAGCCTTGGTGAACTCGGCGACCGACAGGCCGAGGTCGCGCGGCGTGCGGGGCAAGCCATGCCTGGACAGGCACTCGGCGATCATCTCGGCACGGCGCGTGTCACCGCGCAGGAACGTACAGAAAAGGGCGCCAACTCCAGCGAGCTCACCGTGGTTGGCGGTGCTCGGGTACAGCTGGTCGATGGCGTGCAGGATCTCGTGGTCACCACCGCTGCAGGGGCGGCTCGACCCGGCCACCGACATCGCGATGCCGGAAAGCACGAGCGCTTCAGCGAGTACGGTTATGACGTCTTCCGACTCGATCGAGCCCGGCTGGTGCAGCATCGATTCCGCGGCGCTGCGTGCCATTATCAACGCAAGCCCGTCGATGGGCTCACCGGTCTGGGTGGCGGCAAGCTCCCAGTCCGCGGTGGCGGACAGGTTGCTCACCACATCTCCCACGCCGGAGCGAACCAGCCTGGCAGGCCCGGAGCGCACCCGGTCGAGATCGACCACCACGGCCACCGGCATGGCAACGCCGAAGGATCCCCTGCCCGACTCGTGCTCGAGTGAGCTGACTGGTGAGGCGATGCCGTCATGAGACAAGTTCGTGGCGACCGCAACCATGGGAATTCCCGCCATGTGGGCGGCGAACTTCGTCACGTCGATCGTGCGGCCGCCGCCGATGCCCGCCACGGCCTCGTACGACCCGGCGCGCAGCCGTTTACCCAGGCGGACCGCGGTGTCAACGGTGCCGTCATCGACACGGAACACCTCTCCCGCCCCGAGGTCCAGTTGCGCGGCGATACCGTCACCCTGGCCCAAGCCGACGGCCACCGCCACGTGCCCCTCGGTCGCGATACGGCGATCGGCGAGCAGGGCGCCGAGGCCTGCCACCGCGTCACGGCGCACGTCAATGTAGAGCGGCGCGGGGATCATCCGCGCGAGCAGCGGCATCGATGCCCTCCCTCAGCAACGTGGCGCGATCAGGCGCGCCCGGCGCAAGTCGTCATGGTCATCGACCTCGACCCAGTCCGCCGCGCCGATGGGTGCCACCGCGATCGCTCCGCCGCGGTCCGCTAGTTCCTGGTAGCCGTCCTCGTAGTAGCGGCCGGGATCGCGCCGCCAGGTGACCTCGAGCGCGTCCGCGAGCGGCGCAGCGGCCGCCGGCTCGATGAGTGTCACCCCGATGTACTCAGCGTACGCGCGGGCCGGATCCATTTGCTTAGTGATCTTGGTAAGCAGGCCGCGGCCATCGAGGGTTACCTTCATCTCCTCGTCGGCGAGGGGCTTGATGTCGTCCACCGCGAGCACCAGGTCGCTGCGGTGCCGGTCCGGGGCCGCAAGCAGCGCCTTTTCCACGGACACGGGGTGCACGGTATCCCCGTTCGCGAGTAGGACGCCCTCGCGGAAGAACTCGCGGGCGAGCCAAAGCGAGTACGCGTTGTTCCAGTCACGTGCCCGGTCGTTGTGCAAGAGCTCCAGCCGCACCCCGTGCGCTCGTTCAAGCGAAGCCGCCCGATCACGCACGACACCCGCGGCGTGCCCCACCACGATCGCCACGTCGCGTAGGCCCGCCGCGGCCAAGTTGCGCAGGGCGATGTCCAGGATCGTGGTCTGGCCGTCGACCGGCAGCAGCGCCTTCGGCAAGGTGTCCGTGTCGGGGCTCAGCCGCCTTCCCATACCCGCCGCGAGCACCACGCCGATCATCGGCTGCCTCCGTCCTCGAACTCGGCCTGCCGTACCGCTGCGCGCGGCACAGCGGGAAAGCTGCCGGGGCGATCGGCAACACTGCGCTGCACGGCGCCGATCCATCCGGTCACGCTCTCCCACCCGAAGAGCACCCAAAGATACACAGCGAGGGCGGCGAAGGCGAATACCTCGACGCCCAGTATGGCGCCGACGGCGGCGACCAGCATCCGCCCCTCCCAGCCAAGGCCGGCCCTGGCGATCCAGCGCGGCGGCACGGAAACAGGCGTCGTGTCCGGCGCGGCGGCCGCCCGGCCGATCGGGCCGCGCCCGACACGGTAGACGATGTCGTAGTGGTGCAGCGCGATGATGCCGACGAGAGCGAAAAGGAGCGGTATTGGCACGTGCCAGGCCAGCGCAAGGGCGGCGAGGAAGACATACTCACCGACCTGAAGGAGCGGCGGCACGAGCCAGTCGAGGCTCCCGTCGTGCGGATGGCCGGAGCCCAATCCGGCGAGCGCCATCGCCACCACAGGGGCGAGCACCATCAGGCCGCGCAAGTGGGCCACCCCAACGGCGGACAGAATGACGGTGACGGTGACGCCCACGATCGCTGGCAGCAGCGGCGGCAGCTGACCATCCACGAAGCCGCCAAGCGACTGCGCGACGACGCCGTCGTCACGACAGAGCACGACGCTGTCGCCGGCCACGGTGGTCGTCGGGTTGAACGACCTCGCGATCCGGCGGACGAGGCATATGCACGCGGCCACCAGGCCCCAGCCAAGCAAGATGAGGAACGCGATCCTGGGACCGGCCACGATGGCAGCCACCCCGATCACGGCAACACGTTCGCCCGCCTGGAACTCGATGCTCCGCGCCAGCAGCGTCAGCAGCGGAGTCACCCACCGCAGCCCGGTCCGGCCCAGGCTGCCGAGCCTGCGCAGCTGGGCGCGCGGCCAGCTGCAGCGGCGGTGCCCGCTTGCACTCGCGCCGATGCCGGAGCTTGCCGGGCCAGCGACTGCGTAGTCCGCAGGCTCGTCGAGGGGCAGCCGCGGCGCTTCCCCGCCCAGCCAGGCCGCTTGCGATGGCGCAGGGCGGACGCTGAACCAGATCATGTCACGCAGCGACTGCAAGATCATGGCGGCGACCGCGAGTTCCCACCCGCTCGGTGACGCTGACACCACGACCCCAGCGCCCGCCGCCAGGCCGGCGTAGACGGCGAACTCGGTCAGCCGACCACCGACCGCATCCAGCCATCCGCCGAACGCAGTCTCACCGCGCACGTACCTGGCCAGCTGGCCGTCCACGCAGTCGAGCAGGAAGGCGGCGAACAGGAGCGCGGCACCGACAATCATCCCCGCTCTGTCGCCGGCCGAGAACCAGATAGCGGCGAGGAGACCGAGTGCGATCGCCATGCCGGTGACCGAATTCGGGCGCAGCCGCCTGTGGGCCGCCCAGCGCGCGAGGTACCGCGAGTAAGGGCTCACAAAGCAGGTCGTGAAGAGGCCGTCGGCACGCCTGGTCGCAGCGTCCAGGCGGACCCGGTCCTCGGCGACCGCGTTCAGCGCCGCCGCCGCTTCCCTCGCTTGCTGGGCGTTCCGCACCCGCGTGCAGATGAGCGGGTCGGCGGCAACGGCTTCGACGTCCGCGCCGCCGCGAACCAGCCCGACGAGCAGCAGGGCGACCGAGTCGGTGAACCCGGGCCTACGGCCCTCGTCGATCAGGTCACCGGCTGCCAGGCCCGCTAGTTCGTCCGCCGCAGCAGCCAGTTCGTCCCCGTCGCCGGCGGACACGCGGAATGCCCCGCAGCCGGCCGCGTCAGGTGCGTGCACGCGGTGGAACGCCGAACCCGCCGCCGCCACGGTGCGACGCGGGTGCAGGCGCGCATCCGCACCGCTGGCCATGAACCAGCTATCAGCGGGGCCGCCGCTCAGCCGCAGCGCCGGCCGCAGGTCGGGTCCCGCCGCCAGGTGTGGTGCACCACGGGCAGCCGCGAGCGCGGCTGTCGCAGTGGCGCGATGCAGGCGGGCGAGCGCTTCGGTGTGCCCGACCAGATCGCCCGCACAGATCAGGGTGGCGGCACCCGAGCGGCTGACGCGGCGCACGACGGATGCCACGGCCCGAAGCTCCGCGCCGATCGATGCGCATTCGATCACCTCGATGCTCCCCGATCCCACCAGCCCCGGACCGGGCAGGGACAGCCCTTCCCAGGCCATCGCGGCGAGCAGATCTCCACGTCCCGCCGGCGCGATGAGGATGACGTCGCGCAGGCCAAGCGCGCTGAGCTGGCTGCAGAGCCTGGTAAGCAGGGGCTGCGTTGCCACCTGCCCCCCGACCAGGCTCGGCAGCGGAAGCCCGGCCGCGAGTTGCGCCGCGAAGGCACCTTGAGCTTGCTCAGCGCTCTTTACGGGCACGGCGCCGGTCACCGGCGACCGGCGCGCGCCCACGAACGGCGATGGCGCGCGACTGCCCTGGGCGGCGCTCACATCGTCGCGGGCGCCACGCCTTGCGGCCCGGGCTGCGCCGCCAGGGGCCGCGTTGCTGGCGAGCCTTCGGGCAGGGTCACATCCCGTCGCGGTCGCCAGGACCAGCGCCACGGTCATGCCCCGCCTCCGCGCATGCAAAGATCAACCCCGGCTAGTCTCCCCAGGGTACCGGCGTAAGCACCGGCCGGTACGTTAGTCCGTCCTTAAGGTCGAGTGGCACATGAGGGCAGTTATGCCTGGTGGGACGGTAGGTAAGCTGTCGGGCGCAGCAGATCCGCCGTCGGCCTCGACCTGCGCCCCCCGACACCTGCGGATAGGGTCCAGGTCATGCGTACGGTGGCGGCGGTGCTCGCGGGAGGCAGGGGGCAGCGTACCGGTCTCGGCACGCCGAAGCAGTTGCTCATGCTCGCGGGAAAAGCCGTTATCGAGCATTCGGTCGCCGCCTTCTCCGCCGCTCCCCAGATCGACGAGATCATCGTCGTGATGACGCCCGGCCGCACCGATGAGGTCGCGCAACTGCTCGCGCGGGGCGGCTACGAAAAGGTGTCGCAGGTCCTTCCGGGCGGCGAGACACGAAGCGATTCCGCGCAGCGCGCGCTCGCCGCGCTCGGCGGCGATGACTGTGACGTGCTGCTGCACGATGCCGCGCGACCGCTGGTCAGCCAGCAGATTATCGACGGATGCGTGACGGCCCTCAAGGCCCACCGGGCGGTGGGCGTCACGGTCCCCGCTTCCGACACGATCGTCGTCACCTCAGGCGGCGTGATCACGCAGATGCCAAGCCGCGGCAACCTGCACCGCTGCCAGACGCCGCAGGGCTTCAGGCTCTCGGTGCTCAGGCGCGCCTACGAGCTTGCTGCCGCGGATCCAGGATTTACCGCAACCGACGACTGTGGCGTCGTGCTGCGGTACCTGCCCGAGGTGCCGATCGCCGTGGCGGCAGGCAGCGAACGCAACATTAAGATCACTTACCCGGACGACATCGCGGTTGCGGAGGCGCTGCTCAAGCGTCAGGCGGCGCACCGCGGCCCCGGCTGAGGGGTTTCTGGCCGAGCGGGTTCTGGCCGACAGGGCCCGGGCCGACAGAGCCGTGATCGACAGGGCCTTGGCGAAGAGGGCTGCGGCTGTCGGGGCGCGGGATGAGGCCGCGCGGGCTGGTCAGGAATCCGCTTCCCCAGCAGATATGCATGGCGCCAATGACGGCCGGCAGCCACATGACGGCGCGGGGCCGCAGGCCACGCGCCGTCGCCGCGGCCGCGGCTAGCACGCCGCATAGGTAGGCGCCAGGAACCGCGAAGCCGAGGCACAGCCAGGCAAGCGGCGGCCACAGCCCGGCCAATGCCCCGATCAGCCCCGCGACACCAACGGCGAGCCCTACCGCGATCGCGATCACGGCGGCGGGCGGAGCCAGATAGCGCGGGTTGATCGTGCCACGGTGCTGACGGGCCACGACGCGGCGCCACCGGCCATAGTGGTAGTACTGACTGCCGAGCCCGCGCAGGCCCGCACGCGGCCGGTAGCTGACCCGCATCCGCGGCTGGAACCAGACCGTGCCGCCCGAGGCGCGGATGCGGTGATTCATCTCCCAGTCCTGCGCCCGGAGGAATCCCTCGTCATAGCCGCCGACCCGGTCGATCGCCGCGCGCCTGAACACCCCCAGGTAAACCGACTCGGCAGGGCCCGCCTCGCCACCGGTATGGAACCTGGCGGCCCCGACGCCCACCTTGGATGTCATCGCCCGCGCCACGGCCTGCTCGAACGGGGTGACGCCCTCGGCGGCCATGATGCCGCCGACGTTATCGGCACCGGTCGCGGCAAGAGTCTCCGCGGCGATCCGCAGGTAGGCGGGTGGCAGCAGGGCATGGCCGTCCACCCGCGCCACGACCGGGTAGTGCGAGACCGCGATCGCGGCGTTCAGCGCCGCGGGCGTCTGACCGCTCGGGTTTTCCACCACGCAGACGCGGTGATCGGCCGCCGCAAGCCCCCGCGCCACCTCGAGGGTCCGGTCACGGGACGGGCCGACGGCAAGCACCACCTCGACCGCCGCCGGGTAATCCTGCTGCAGCACGTGCGCAACGGCGTCCGCCAGGTGCCGTTCCTCGTTCAGGACTGGCATCACGACCGAGACGGCGGGCAGCGCGGGCGCGGCTGCGCGCGCCGCGGGCGCGGCTGAGCGAGCCGCAGGCGCAGCCGGGCCTGCGCTGCCCCCGGCGATGCCCGTGCTTGCCGTGCGTGCGATGAACGCACCGCCCTGCCCGGGTAGCCGGGACGGCGTGGGCTCGCCGGGTACGGCGTCAGTCGGATGGGTCATGACGCAGGTACCGTACTGCAAACGGGTCGCCAGTGCGTACGGGCCCGGGATGTCACTGGCCGTTACAGGCCGGTATCCTCCAGCATCTCGGTAACCAGCGCGGCGATCGGAGAGCGCTCGGAACGGACCAGGGTGACGTGCGCGAAGAGCGGATGGCCCTTGAGTTTCTCGATCACGGCGACAACTCCGTCATGCCGGCCAACCCGCAGGTTGTCACGCTGCGCGATGTCATGGGTGAGCACGACCCGCGAGCCTGCACCGACGCGGGAAAGGACCGTGAGGAGCACTCCGCGTTCGAGCGACTGGGCCTCGTCAACGATGACAAAGGCGTCGTGCAGGGAGCGCCCGCGGATATGCGTGAGTGGCAGCACCTCGAGCATGCCGCGGCCCTGCACCTCTTCGATCACGTCCTGCGTGGTGAGCGCGGACAGCGTGTCGAAGACGGCTTGCGCCCACGGATTCATCTTGTCCGCCTCGGAGCCGGGCAGGTAGCCAAGCTCCTGGCCGCCCACCGCGTAAAGCGGGCGGAACACCACCACCTTGCGATGCTGGCGGCGCTCGAGCACCGCCTCTAGCCCGGCGCAAAGGGCGAGCGCCGACTTACCCGTGCCGGCCCGGCCGCCGAGTGAAATGATCCCCACGGCCGGGTCGAGGAGCAGTTCAAGCGCGATCCGCTGCTCAGCGCTACGCCCGCGAAGGCCGAACGCCTCACGGTCACCGCGGACCAGCTTGACCGACTTGTCCGCCTGTACCCGGCCAAGAGCGCTGCCCTGGTCGGACATCAGTACCAGCCCGGTGTGGCAGGGCAGTTCAGCCGCGGCCGCGAGCTCGGCGCGGCCCGTCTCGTAGAGTCCCTCGATCTCGTCGCTCGCCGCCGCTAGCTCGGCCATCCCGGTCCAGCCAGACTCCACGACGAGCTCGGCCCGGTACTCCTCCGCGGTCAGGCCGATCGACGCGGCCTTCACCCGCAGCGGGAGGTCCTTGCTCACCAGGACCACGTCGCAGCCCTCCGCCGCCAGGCCGCACGCGACGGCCAGGATGCGGGTGTCGTTATCCCCCAGCCGGAAGCCGGCCGGGAGCACGTGCGGGTCGGTGTGGTTAAGTTCGACCCGTACCGTGCCGCCGTCAGCCCCGATGGGCAACTCGGTATCGAGCCTCCCGTGCTTGATCCGCAGGTCGTCGAGATGCCGCAACGCCTGGCGGGCGAAGAAGCCGAGCTCGGGATGATGGCGCTTGGCTTCGAGTTCGGTGACGACGACCACGGGCAGTGCGACATGATGCTCGGCGAAACGACCGAGCGCAGCCGGGTCTGCTAGCAACACGCTTGTGTCGAGGACGTAGGTGCGCCGCAGTGTGTGCGCGGTGCGCCGCGAACCTCTTGCTGGCTGCTCTTGGCTGGACGAAGAACTGGCCACGCGTTCTCCCTTGGGCGCCGCGGCGGCGCCACGCTCGGAGACAGAATTCGAATGGGACCGGGGCTGGCCCCGCAAGGGCCACGCACCGGCCCTTCCGTCATCTCGCCGGCGTCCGGGGACGCGAAGCTCGAGGATGCCAGGGCCCTCCCGGACGAGCGGCTGGACACCGCACGTCACTTCCGAAGGTACCTGTACCCCGTGCCGCACAGGAAGTACCAGATTGCCGCCTCGCAGGCCTGTCGAACAGACACGCGGCCGCAGCTGGCCGGGTCGTGATCAGGCGCCGTATCGGCGTTGCCGCGCCGCGTAATCCCGGAGCGCGCGCAGGAAATCGACCTTGCGGAAGTCCGGCCAGTACGCCTCGCAGAAATAGAACTCAGAATGCGCGCTCTGCCAGAGCAGGAAACCGGAAAGGCGCTGTTCGCCTGAGGTACGGATGACCAGATCAGGATCCGGCTGGCCGCGGGTGTAGAGGTGGTCAGCGATGTGCTCTACATTGAGGATCTCAGCCAGTTCCTCGATACTGGTGCCCTTGCTCGCGTGATCTTGCAGCAGTGAGCGGACCGCGTCCGCGATCTCGCGGCGGCCACCGTATCCGACCGCGACATTCACCATCAGCCCGCCATTGCCCGCGGTCGCCTCCGCGGCGTGCTTGAGGACCTGCGCGGTCTCATCGGGCAGCAGGTCGAGTGCGCCCATCGGATTGACGTGCCAATGCTGCGCCACAAGTCCCTGGACGGTCTCCTCGATGACATGGAGCAGCGGCCCGAGTTGCTTACCAGGGCGGGTGAGGTTATCGGTGGAAAGCAGCCATAGCGTGACGAGTTCAACACCGGCCTCATCGCACCACTGGAGCAGTTCGAAGACCCTGTCGCCGCCTTTGCGGTAGCCGCCGCTGAAATCCGGCATGCCTGCCGCGCGCGCCCACCGCCGGTTGCCGTCGAGGATCACCCCGACGTGGCGCGGCACCGGGGTGCCGGCCAGGGACGCCTCAAGCCTGCGGGTGTAGAGGCGGTAGACCACGCTGCGAAGTCTCATACGGCACCCTTCATTGCAGGCAGACGACGCGAGGGTACCCGGCGTTGACGGCGCAGCGTGCGGTGTACCACCCAAGCCGCACATGGCCGGCCCGGATTAGCCTTGCACCCCTAGCACCGTATCCGAGGTCGCACCAAGCCTGGGGCGTGACGGCATTCCCCGCGCCACGTGACGGCATTCCCCGCGCCACGTGACGGCATCCCCCGCGCCGGTGACCGGCCCGGGGGATGCCCAGGATGAGGATCAGCCGATCGACTTGATGATCGCCTCGTCAAGGCCGGTGAACGACGCGAGGTACTCGCGGCGTTCCCGCTTCAGCCTGCCGACCATCGCCTCGTACTCTTCCATCCGGCCCTGCCGCTGGTAGAGCAGTCGCGGCTGGAGGATTTCCAGATCGTCGATGCCAGGCACCGACGAGGCGACCTCGTATCCGAAGCTGGGGTCCTGTGTCCAGGTGATCGTGTCCTCGACAATGCCCTGCACGATCGCGGACGAATGCGGAATCTTGACCTTCTTCGAGCCCTCGTGCCCGTCACCGCCGCCCACCCGGCCGGTGTTCAGCACCAGGACCTGCATTTCGTGGCTGTCAAGCAGGTCGAGCATCCGGTTGCCCATGTCGGCCATGTCGCGCGGGAAGAAGGGGTTCGTTCCCGGCACCCTGAGGAACTTGCCCTCCTCGTCCTTGCCCCCGGCCGAGGTGCCCGTGGTCTCGCCGAGCATGAAGTAGGCCGCCGCCTGCGCGCGGTCCAGCCGAGCCACCCCAGGCACGATGTTCTCGTTGCGGTTGAGGATCAGCAGGAACTCGGCCGGCTCGAGCTGGTCCGGTGGCCACGGGTCAACATACGAGAACGGCCAGGTGGTGCGGCCGTTCTTGGTGTAGGAGGTGTCGAAGAAGTCGACCTTGCCATCCTCGGTGACCGAGACGTTCTCCAGGTAGGCGTCCGGCTTGATGGTGGCGTAGTAGATGGTCGGCTCGTAGTCAGGGTTCAGCCCGAACGTCTTGGCGAAGCAGCCATTCTCCGTCGTGTAGACCTTCCCGCCCGGCATCAGTGCCACGAAGTCGTCCTGCACGGGCTTGCTGCCCAACTGGGTGGTGAAGGTTGTCGTGGTCTTACCTGTGCCAGAGAGGCCGACGGTCAGGACGGTCTTGTTCTGTCCGCCCACGGGAATGACCTTGCAGCCAGCGTGCAGGGCAAGGCCGCCGCGACCATAGACGATGTTGTTCCACATCCGCAGCCCGCCCTTCTTGGACTCACCGAAGTAGTCCGAGTTGTGCACGCGGGTGATGTTGTCGCGCAGATCGACGGCGATGAGCCTGTCGTCGGGGTAGCCGGGGGCAGGAAGGTTCGGAGTGTAGATGACGATGGTGTCCGGTTCCCAGGTCGCGGCGTCATAATCGTCGCCCGCCGGGTAGTAGAGCTGCCGCTGCATGCCGGCCACGTTTGCGTTGGCCGCCTCGATGATCAGGCGGGCGCGGGTACGGAACTGCCGATCTGAGCCGATGTACCCGTCGACCACGACCATGTCGCGGCCGGTGATGTAAGCGTCCTGCGCCGCTGCCACTCGCTCGTACTCGGCGCGCGTGATGGTCTGCTTGGTCGCGTTGCTGGAGTCGTCGACCACGTAGGTCGAACGTGCGCTGCGCGAATCCACTCGCGCCTTTACTACCAGATTCCCGAATTCGGTTTCCTGGCTGTTCGGCATCTCCTCGGTCAGTTCGCGCAAGCGCTCCGCCGACGGATTCCACTCCACCGACTTCGCGCTCAACTCGTACGCCACGATCGCTCCTCCTTTTTGGGCCGCGCCAAATGCGCGCTCCATACCCGGCACGTCTCTGCATACTTGCCGGGGCGAACTTGCCGGGGGCAGCTAACCCGGCCAGCTAACCCGGCCAGCTAACCTCGGCGCGCTGACTTCTCGTGCCGTCAAAGGCGCCCACCTGTCACGCCCCGGCACGCCACCTCCTGTGCGCGCCTCCGGCAGGACGCCAAAGACGCATTCACCCGCCGACGTTCCGCCGGTGCGGGATCAGGGGAGTGTACCCCGGCAGCGCGGTACTAATTACCCCAGGTCCGTCCCAGCATAAGCGGAGCACGGTGAGGTGAGAACGGGTAACTTGTGACCGGGCTCAATCCGATCGGTAGCGAATGATTATTTTGGTATAGACCTTTGGTATAAACCTTATTGCGGTGAGATGTTGAATACGCTGCGAATGAGCGGTCCGCGAGATCGGATCTGTGCTCACGCGCCGCCGTGCCACCCAGCCGGCCCGCCACCCCGCTGTCGGCCCACAACCCACTGCACAGCCAGGACCTGCCGCGTCATCGCGCTACCGGGGCATCGGCCCATGCCGCCCTCGGTCGCGGGCCGACCTGCGCGGGGCGCCCGCAAGGGTGAGCCAGATCGCTTGTGAACATCATGGAACAGATTGCTCCAGGTATTCGATGGCGACCGTCTCGCACCAGCCGGCCGCCAACGTGTGGCGAATGTCACACGTTGGCGGCTACTCGGCCAAGCCGCCACGACAAGCCCATGACAAGCCGCCATGAAGGCGCCACGACAAGCCGCCATGACAAGCCGCCATGACAAGCCGCCATGATCCGGCGCAGTGCGATGCTGCCGTTTAATAATTGTCAAACATATCGTATTGGCTCGGCAGGCCAGTCGAAATCCAGGCCGCCAAGGCGGCGAGTAGCGAGAATTACGGTAACGGCGCGCGGCCATACTTCGCACCGGGATGCCGCCCTTACCCGGCCGCCGCCTAACGCTTCAGCCAGCTATTCGCAAAACCGCACGGCTGGCCGCAACGGCCGTTCCCGGGAAACTTGGTCCTCAGGCATCTGGACCCTCTGCGCGCACCTGTTCCACCCGCCGCAGCGCCGCACGCAGATCCTCGAGCCAGGCGTCGATGTTCTTGCCGACAAGCCGGACACACCAGGCGAGGGCGTCGCTGCGGCTCCGCGCCACGCCCGCTTCGACCAGGGTGTCGAGTACCCGCCTCTCCGGCTGCCTCAGCCGGGTCATGACCGGGATCGACACGGTGGTGAACATTGCCTTCTGCCCGCGGCACACGACGCCCCACGACACTTTGCGGCCGAAGCGGTGCTCGGCTTCGCGGGCGATGTCGATCCTGCGCTCGCGGGTCTGCTCGCGGAACCTGCGGACGCGTCCCTCGACCGCGGCGGACCGGGTCGCGTCCGAACTGTCCGCGGGAACCTCGGGGTCCGCGACCGTGCCGACGACGGCGATCTCCTCCCGATCGAGTACGACGTCGACGGGTTCGGTGAACCACTCGCCGGGCAATCGGCCGGTGAACCATCCGCGCAGTTCCTCCGCGGCGGTCTGCTCTGTGCTGTCCGGCCCGGTGCTGCCCGGCCCGGTGCTGCCCGGCCCGGTGCTGCCCGGCCCGGTGCTGTCCGGCCCGGTGCTGTCCGGCCCGGTGCTGTCCGGCCCGGTGCTGTCCGGCCCGGTGCTGCCCGGCCCCGTGCTGTCCGGCCCCATGTCGCCCGGCCCCGTTTCGTCCTGCTCTGTGTTCTCGTCATCTGTAGGCATGTAATTATGATTACAGCCTTGAGAAGTAAGCGTCAAGCAGCGGAGCATGTTGGCAACCAGGCATCGGGGCGGGGAGTGACTGGCGGGCGAGCCGGGTCAGCATGCGATCGAGAAACGGCTTGGCTCAGCGGGCCACCGAGAAGGGGCTTGGCCCAGCTCGCGACCGGGAAGCGGGTTGGCCAAGCCCACCTCAGCTCAGGCTGCGACCGAGTTCGCGACCAGCGGATGAACCTGGACGGCACCCGCGAACCCGGAGCCCAGCGACACCGGCACGACCTCAACGTTCTCACCTGGCTCTGGCGCCTGGATCATCTGGCCGTTGCCGAGGTAGATCGCGACATGCGAGATGTAGTTCGGCGCGGTCGGGTCAGTATGCCAGAACATCAGATCACCCGGCTGCGCCTGGCTGAACGGGATCAGCGGGCCGGTCCTGGCCTGGTCGGCGGCCACCCGCGGCATCGCGATGCCCGCCCGCGCGAAGGACCACTGGACAAGTCCGGAACAGTCGAATGTGGTCGGGCCGCTGCCGCCCCACAGATACGGCATCCCCTGCCTGCTCACCGCCGCCCTCAGCATGGTGGTGACCTGTGAGCCGGTGAGCGACCCGCCAACGGACGCGCCGCCCGCCGCGCCGCCGCCGCCGGTCGAGCCACCCCGCACCGTGACGGTGTAGACAAGCCCTTGCACCGCGGCCGGCTTCGGTACCACCCGCTTGATCTGGCTCACCAGCGCGGTCAGATCCGCGTTGGGCGCGCTGATCACGATCGCGTTTCCGGCCGGCAGGCCAACAGACATCGCGGTCTGATGCGAAACGACCGCGTCGATCCCGCCGATTCCCGCCGTAGCGAACCCAGCGACATGCAGGTCGGCAGGGTTGCGCCCCGCGACATGCACCGTGCCGCCGAGCGGCAGGTGCGCTTGCTTGCCCATGTCATAGGACACGGCGATCCCGCCCGCGGCAACGTCCTGCCAGAGCCGGTTGGATGAGGCGGTCGGCCGCGCGGCGAACGAGCGGAACGAAGACGGATCCACGCCGATCATGGCGACGTAATTGCCGTTCACCTTGATCCGCGCGGCGTCGAGCGACGCCGCTGCTGTCACCCCCGGTAGTGCCTCGATCGCAGCCATGGCATTGCGTGGCAGCGAATGCTGTGCGATTACGATCAGGTCAGCCGGGTCAAGGTGCCGTAGCGGCGCGACCACAGGCACCGCGGCGGTGGCGAGCGGCCCGGCGACGGGAACCAGCAATGATCCTGAACGGCTGCCGCTGCCCGTCGCGATGCCGGAAACCGGGTTACCGCCGGTCGGGGGGACTACATTTGTCGCGTGCGCCGGCGCCGGAAGCGCGCCCGTCATCAGGCCGAACGCGAGCAGCGCCGCTCCGCCAGCGGTGACCATGTGCCGCAGGGCGGAGGAGAACAACCACGGTCCCGGCCGGTCGCCCACGCGCACTCCTCTCGGCGGATCCACTTGTTCGACGCGCTGCGCAGGCCGCCGGTTGCACGACCATGAGGCTTGTTCAATGCCAAATGTGCCCCGCGGTCCACGTCCGTAACCAAAACCAATGATGCCTGATCACCGCCGAGCATAATCAATGGCTGATCAGCGGCCATATATGGCGCCTGACGGTCCATCGATCGTGGCAGCGAGCCCGGCTCGGCTTGGAATTTCCGGCAGGTCTTACCGGCCCGGGGGGCGTTCAGGTGTGACGGCGAGCGCGGCGCGAAGCTCGTCAGGGTTGGTGACAGGTTCGCGACAGGTGAAGTCCCTGCACACATAGGCCGCGGGTACCCCGCCGACCAGGCCACGCCCGACGAGCAGCGGAATGCGTGGACCCTGCGCGGCACCTCCGGCACTGCTGCCACCGTCCGCGCCGTCTGCAGCGTCTGGGCGCCCAGTAGCGATCACAGCGCCAGGCGGCGCGGCCGCCGCGGCGGCATGCAGCAACGCGGCCGTCCGCGGGTCGCCTGGCTCCCCCACGATGGCGATCTCCACCGGACCCGACAGGTACGCCTCGGCGACCGCAAGCCCCCAGCCTGCCGCCCGCGGGAACCGCGTGGCCAGCGCGGGTATCAGCGCAAGCGCAGCCAGTGCCGCGTCGGTGTGCCGCTGCGAGCCGGTCAGCGCGCCGTAACTGAGCAGCGCACCCGCCGCCGCGGACCAACCTGACGGCGTAGCATTGTCTGCGGGGTCCTGCGGCCGGTACAGCAGCGGTTGCGAGTCGTCGGCCGTGTCGTAGAAGCCGCCACTGCCGTCGCCGAACCGGTCGAGCGCCGTTTCCAGCAGGTTGCCCGCGACCATCACCCAGCGCGCCTCGCCGGTGGCGGCGGCGAGGGCAAGCAATCCCTCGGCGACACAGGCGTAGTCCTCGAGCACGCCATCGCCTGGCCCTGTCACCCCGTCCCGCGAGGTCCGCGCGAGCCGTACGCCCAGGCTCGATACCTTTACGTGCAGTCCAGCGAGCAAACCGGCCGCGTCCTGTGCGGCCGCCACCAGATCGGGCCGGTGCAGCAGCAGGCCGGTTTCCGCGAGCGCCGCGATCGCGAGGCCGTTCCAGGCGGCGACAATTTTATCGTCGCGTCCGGGGCGGATGCGAGTGGCACGGGCGGTCAAGAGAGCGGAGCGGATACCGCGCAGCCGTTCAGGATCATCCGCGTCGCGCTTGTACTGGAGTACCGAACTGCCCCGCTCGAACGTTCCGTTAGTGGAACCCGGAGCCACGCCGAACACCTGCGCCGCGTATGCCGCGTCGCTGGCGCCAAGCACCTCTGCGAGCTCGGCCGGCGTCCAGACGTAAAACCGGCCCTCCTCGCCCTCGCTGTCGGCGTCGAGCGCGGACGCGAAACCACCCTCAGGGGTGCGCAGTTCGCGGACCATCCAGGCACAGGTTTCCGCGGCGACGCGGCGGGCCAGCGGCGAGCCTGTACGGCGCCACACGTGCGCGTAGACGCGCGCGAGCAGCGCGTTGTCGTAGAGCATCTTCTCGAAGTGCGGCACTATCCAGCCGCCGTCCACCGAATACCGCGCGAAACCCCCGCCGAGCTGGTCATAGATACCGCCGCGGGCCATCGCTGCCGCGGTCGCCTCGGCCATCCGCAGCGCGGCAGCGACACCTGTCCGCTCGTGGTGGCGCAGCAGGAACTCGAGCACCATCGACGGCGGGAACTTTGGCGCGGTGCCGAACCCGCCGTGCGCCTGGTCGAAATCTCGTTCGAGCGACCCCACCGCGGCGTCGAGCGCCGGGCCCAACGTGTCGCGCAGCGCGTCAATCCCCGGCCCTGCGGGCGGCTGGTCGCCTGGGGCGCCCTGCGCGAGCGGCGCCGACGCGCGCCCGGCGAGCGCTGCCGCGATCCGCTTCCCCTGGCCCGTGACCCGTTCCCGGTCCTGCGTCCAGGTCTGGGCGACGGCCGATATCAGGCGCTGGAAGTGCTCGGGCGGAAAGTAGGTGCCGCAGAAGAAAGGCTCGCCTCCGGCGGTCATGAAGACCGTCATCGGCCAGCCACCCTGACCGGTAATTGCCTGCGTCGCAGCCATGTAGACCGCATCAATGTCCGGCCGTTCCTCGCGATCCACTTTGATCGCGACCAGGTTCTCGTTCATCAGCGCGGCAGTCCGCGGGTCCTCGAAGGACTCGTGTGCCATCACATGGCACCAGTGACATGCCGAGTAGCCCACAGAAAGGAGCACGGGCAGGTCCCGGCGCCTCGCCTCGGCAAAGGCCTCGTCGCACCACGGCCACCAGTCCACCAGGTTGTCCGCGTGCTGCAGCAGATACGGGCTAGTCGCGCTCTTCAGCCTGTTCACCGTTCCCACGCTATCCGGCCATCCGCGGGTTGCCGCGCTCGACGGCACTGCCCGCGCACCGGACCCGTGACCAGGCGGCATGCTCCCTGTGATGACGCGATGACTGATTGGCGATACCTTGCGTTGGTCGACCGCACCATCGCCGTTGCCCCGGACCGTATCGCCGGTGATTTCAGCGACTTCGCCGCCGCGGAGGCCTCGTTCAAGCGGATCCTTGACGCCCTGGAAGACACCCTTTTCACGCTCGACAGGGACCTGCGATTGTCGCTGGCGCAGTGGACGGGCGCCACATCCGAGGTATACGTGACGGCGCACGAGCGATGGCAGCGCGCCGCCTCGGACATGGCCGTCGAGTTAGCCCGGCTGCGGACAGTCGTGATTGTCGCGCACGGGAATTTCGCCGGTGCGCTGGCAGCAAACCTGCGGATGTGGGACGCGGGGTGACGGGTTTCAGCATCACGCCCGCCGACATCGGACATGCGGCCGGTGAATTCGCGCGGGGGACACATGAGCTGACCTCGACCTGGTCTGCGCTGGGTGCCGCGCTCGAAGCCCAGGCAGGAATGGCCGGCGATGACGGGTACGCGCGCAGCTTCGACTCCCGCTATCAGCGGGGCGCCGACACCGCGTGGGCCGCGTTCGCCAAGGCCACCAGCACGCTCGGCGGGATATCCGCTGGTCTGAACCAGACGGTCAACAACTACATCAAGGCCGACCACCACTCTACGGTCGGGCGCGCTACGGTCGGGCACGCTGCGGTGGCAGCCGTGGGCCCGGTTCCTGTAGCGCCGGCCGACTCGGCCGCCGGCCCTGTCTGCATTCCCGCGATCGACGCCGCCATCGGGCCCGGCGAATCGGGCCTGCCTGCCCCGCTGGCCAGATTCTGGCCGAACGCGCACACCGATCGGCTGCGCGCCGCGGCCGTGGCGTGGCGCATCGCAGGCACGGCCGCGGAGCGGGCCGCCGGGCAGCTGAACGCCGTGGCTACCTCGCTGACAGACGTCAATGACGGTGCCGATGTGCGGGCCATCGAGGGCTTCTGGGCCCGCGTGTACCGCATCGGGGACCCGCAAACCGTGCTGGCCGGGCTGCCGATACTTTGCTCGGCCCTCGCCGACGCCTGCGACCGTTACGCGAGCGCCGTCGACCACGCGCGCTCTGCCATGAAATGGGCGCTGGCTGGGGCCTGGCTGGCGCCGGGATCGCGGTCGGAATGACGAGCATCGTTGGCGCCGCCGCCACTATCTTGACGTTTGGCGCCTCCGACGCCGGGGCGGCCGAAGCCGACGCCGCAGAGGCGGCAGCAATCCTCGCGCCGGAGGCCGAGGCCGCCGCCGCCGCCACCGGAACCGACGCGGCCGTCGCGGCAGATTTGATCGCGGCAGTGGACGCCGCCACGTCCGCGACGCCCGACGTTGAGCTTGCCGAGGCCCAGACCACGGACGTGGAGCAGGCGCTCGATGAGGAGCTTAGCCAGGCCGAAGATGGCGCTGCGGGGCGTATGGTCTCGGACGCGCAGAAGATCGATAACATCCTTAATCCCGGTGGCCAGCCCATCGGCGAGCCCGGCAACAGTCCCGCATGCCGGCTCGTTGACGACAAAGGACAGCTCGACCAATTGTGGGATCAGTTCCAGTCCGAGCTTGGCCGTGAGCCGCGATCGGTTGGGCCAGGTGGCCAGATCCAGAAGATCGACATCGGTAACGGCGACTACGTCCAATACCGACCATTTAGCAGTACTGGAGGGGCAACGATTGACGTTGACATCGCAAATCAGCAAATCAGCCGATCAACGTGATTCATATTAAGTGAGGTTTCTTTTATGGAGCTTTTGCCTGACGCCCAATACAGTCAGATCTTGTCCGAGCTGACCGCCGAGGCCGAGGTTGATCTGATCAATGCGGGCGCGGTTGCTGGTGACGTCGTACAGGGTGAGGACGGCACGTGTTTCCGGCCCTGGCCCATCACGCCACCGGAGGCGATCGACCGCATCACCCTTGGCCTGCAGGAACGCTACACATGCCTGGGCCAACCGGGTGGGCTGGGTTGGCTGCACTTTCCTGGGTGGCCCGCACGCAGCCAATCACGGTGGGCAGGCAGATCCAGAGCGCAACAGCGCCGTACCTGAGGCTGAATCTCCGCTGGTCAGCGCCGCCGTGGCATCATCCGTCCCGGTCCGGGGCTGCGGTCACGGGGCACGATCACTGCGCGGTGGGCGGCGTATGGATGAGCTTCTTGTTGACGAACTCGTCGATCCCGAGCGGCCCGAGCTCGCGGCCGACACCGGATCGCTTGGTGCCGCCAAACGGAAGCTCCGGGCCGCTGAGTTCGGCGGTGTTGATCCAGACCATCCCGACGTCGAGCTGGTCGGCGACCTCCACGGCCAGCTTCTCGTCGCTGCTGAAGACGGCACCGCCCAGCCCGAAATCGCTGCTGTTGGCCAGCTCTACCGCCTCATCGGCGTCGGCCACCTGGTAGACCACTGCCGCCGGACCGAACAGCTCCTCCCGGTAGGCCCGCATGTCCGGGGTTACCCCGGACAGCACGGTCGGCTCCACGAATGCGCCCGGCCTGTCGATGCGATGTCCGCCGAGGTGCACCGTTGCGCCCTTACTGACCGCGTCGTCGATCTGCGCCATCAGGTTGCGCGCCGCCTGCTCAGAGGAGAGCGGCCCGTAGCTCGTCGCCGGGTCGGTGGGATCCCCGGTCACGTAGCTGGACATCGCCGCCGTGAACTCGCGCATGAAGTCGTCGTAGACCGCATCGGTTACGATCATCCGCTTGGATGCGTTGCAAGCCTGCCCGCCGTTCTCCATCCTGGCCGCTGCGGCCGTCTTGGCCACGTTTGGCAGGTCGGCGCCGTCCAGTACGATGAACGGATCCGAGCCGCCCAGCTCCAGCACCACCTTCTTCAAGTTCTGTCCAGCCACAGAGGCCACGGCCGACCCGGCCCGCTCGCTGCCGGTCACCGACACCCCGGCGATGCGCGGGTCGGCGATCATGTCGGCGACCTGCTCGTTGCTCGCGAAAATATTGATATAAGCGTCTTCTGGCAGCCCGGCGTCGCGGAACATCTGCTCCATGGCCAGGGCTGACTCTGGGCACTGCGGCGCATGCTTGAGCACGATGGTGTTACCGGTCATCAGGTTCGGCGCGGCGAACCGGGCGACCTGATAATAAGGATAGTTCCACGGCATGATGCCCAGCAGCGCCCCGATCGGGGTCTTGCGCACCCAGGCCGTGCCCGGCAGGTTCGAGGCCAGCGGCTCGTCCTTGAGCAGCGCCGCCCCGTTGTCGGCGTAGTACTGGTAGATGCCGGCGGCGTACCGCAGCTCTCCCTTGCCCGCCTTGGTGATCTTTCCCATTTCCCGGGTGATGATCGCAGCCAGTTCGCCAGAACGGTCGCGGTACTGCGCGGCGACCCGGCGCAGGATCTCGGCGCGCTCTTCCACAGAAGTGCGCCGCCACGAGGTGTAGCCCCGTCCGGCTCTCTCCAGCACGTCGCTGACCTCGGCGTCGGTCGCCGTCGGGTACTCGCTTTCTACCTTGCCCGTGGCCGGGTTCACTACCTGGTACGTCATCGAGCCTGCCTCCATCGCAACAGCTGGTCAGTCCATTACACGCCAGGACGGCACGGCTACGCGACGCCCCTGGCCGGTACATCCCCGGCATGCTGATCCGCGGCGCTTCACCATCGGCGGGCCACCGGACGCGCCTGGCCGCCCCACCAGGCTTGGCCGGGCTCCGAACTGCACCGGCAGGGTCAGGCAGGAGCTCCGACACGACAACTGCCGTTGCAGTATCAAACCCTGCCGCCACCCACCCTGTTCGACGATGGTGCGGATCTACTGGCCCCGCCCTGCTCCCTACACCCGCGGAAGGGCCTGTTTCCTTGTCCGGGTGACCGCTGAGGCCAGATCGACTGGCTCGACGCCGGAGGTACCCTGGCCCGGGCGCGCAAGCTCCTCGACCGCCGGCCTTCCCGCCGTGAACTTTGAGCGCCCGCCGACGCCAGCTCCCCGGTTCGCCGCACAACCCGGGCCCCGGATTCGGCTCGCGAGCATGGGCGTAGAGCATGGGTATACGGAACCGACATGAGGGAGCACCAAGTCATGCGGATGCGAACGCTGGGCGGCACCGGGATCAAGGTCAGCCCGTACTGTCTCGGGGCAATGATGTTCGGCGCGTGGGGCAACGCTGACCACGCGGAATCCGTGCGGATCATCCATGCCGCGCTTGACGCGGGGATCAACTTCGTTGATACGGCGGACGTCTACTCGGCCGGCGAGTCGGAGGAGGTTGTCGGTGAGGCCCTGCAGGGCCGCCGTGACCAGGTGATCCTCGCCACCAAGGCGCATGCGCCGATGGGTTCTGACCCGAACATGGCGGGCAACTCGAGGCGCTGGCTCGTCCGCGAGGTGGAGGCCAGTCTGCGGCGTCTGCGCACCGACTACATCGACCTCTACCAGATCCACCGGCCGGACCCGGCCACAGACATAGACGAGACCCTTTCCGCGCTTTCCGACCTGGTTCACGCGGGGAAGGTCAGGGCGATCGGTTCCTCGACGTTCCCCGCGGACCAGATCATCGAGGCCCAGTGGGTCGCGGAGCGACGGGGGCACGTCCGGTTCCGTTGCGAGCAACCGCCTTACTCGATCCTGGCGCGCGGCGTCGAGACCTCGGTGCTTCCGGCCTGTGCGCGCTACGGCATGGGTGTCATCGTCTGGAGCCCGCTCGCGGGCGGATGGCTGACGGGCAAGTACCGTTCGGCGCAAGACGTGGACATGACCACCGGCCGCGCGGCACGGCTGCCGCTGCGGTTCGACCCTTCGCTGCCTGCCAACCAGGGCAAAATGGCGGCTATCGAGGAGCTCACCAAGCTCGCGGAGGGCATCGGCACATCGTTGACGCACCTGGCACTTGCGTTTGTCATGGCTCATCCCGCTGTGACGTCAGCGATCATCGGCCCGCGCACCATGGATCAGCTCACCGATCTGCTTGCCGCCGCGAAACTGGGGCTCGACGACGAGGTCCTGGACCGGATCGACAAGGCCGTGCCGCCGGGCACCAACCTGAACCGCGCCGACGCCGGTTACGACCCGCCGTCGATCACTGATCCGAGCCTCCGCCGCCGGCCGATGCCTGATCGCCTCGTCAGCTGACGGGCCACGTGGGCTGACCGGCGTCGGGTGCGGCCTCGGCATCCGTTGACGCCCCAGCGTCCGGTGACGCCTCGGTGAAGCGCGCGTGCAGCCGCGCCCGGATCTCCTCAGCGGTATAGGCGCGGCGACGCCGCTCGTCTCTGACAATCAGCGCGCCGGTAGCAGCGACACCGACGAAGGCAGCCAGTCCGAGTACTTTCCACAAGCGCACGCACCCTAGGCTAACGACCGTGCCTGGCGCGCGCATCACCCTCGACGACGCTCTCGACCTGACCCGAACCGGCGATGTGTGGCTGTTTCGCGGCCGCAAGGCGGCAGACCGCGCCATCCAGGTGAGCACGAACAGCCCCGTCAACCACGTCGGCATGTCCGTCGTCGTGGACGACCTGCCGCCGCTGATGTGGCACGCGGAGCTCGGCAGGTCGCTGCCCGACATGTGGTCAGGCAACCACCAGCGCGGCGTCCAGCTGCATGACCTGCGTGCGGCGGTGATCGTCTGGGCTACGAGATACGGCGAGCAGGCGTGGCTGCGCCAGCTCGACTATGCCGTCACCCGGGAGACGGAGGACGCCGTACTACGCACCATTGCCCGCCTGGACGGCACACCGTTTCCTGCCACGGCCCGGCTGGCTTCGCTGTGGCTGCGCGGTCGGATGCCGCCCATCAGGCACGGTCGACGCGACGGCCAGGTGGTGCCCGATGGTGGGCGGTACGGCGGGCGGGATGGCGCGCCGGACGGCGGGCGGGACGGGGCGCAGGCCGCCGACCTGAAGACCGCCTATTGCGCGGAGGTGGTCGCGATCACATACCAGGCGATGGGGTTGCTTCCGGGTGGGCGCCGACCGAATTGGTACGACGCCGGCCGCTTCTGGAGCGGTGACGACCTCGAGTTGTCCGCTGGTGCCCGCCTCAGCGGCGAGATCGCGGTCGACGTGCCGTCAAGCTGAACGGCTGCGCGGCGTCATCAGAGCGTGGACGGCGGCGGAGCCGTCATCATCTTGTGAAGACACCCGGCCGTACCCCAGATCGTGATGAGATGACCACGTGGCGTAGTTACGCGACCGATCACGCGGCGAGGAGAACGGTGCCGCTGTCGCCGCTCACCGCGGCGTCGAGACGCCCCGCCGCCGTCCCGACGACGTGCGGCGCCCGGCCGAGACGCCGAACCGGTCCGCCGAGACACACGCCCGCCCGGCCGACACAAGATCGCGCCTCGCCGAGACGTGCCAGCCTGGCACCACGCAAAGCGGCGCCGCCAGGATGCGCGCCCTGTACGGCAGCGCGAACGACGCCACCACGGACACCGGAACTCCACTACGCGCCGAGCACATGTGCAGGGTTGATGCGTCGGATCAACATCCCGAGGCGATACGACCAGCGGAGTTCGCGTCAAACATGCAACCCAACTACGCCACCTTGAAGTAAGGAGCTGCACGCTGCGGCGGACATAGGATTCAAGATCAAGGTCGGCCAGGGAGTCGTGTCTGGCACAGACGATGATGTCAGCTTCGCTGGTAGCAACCTGTTTCCCGCGACGACAAGCGAACCCACCAAGGTGAAGATAGCGGTGTGGGATGAAAACTCGTCGGAGGACTACAAGGTCACGCTGCAGGAGGATGACACCTTCCAGATCGCGCGCCAGACATGGCGGCTCGACGCCATTCACGACGATGGCCGGGGCTGGTACGCCGACCTGACTCGCATCGCCTGAACCAGCGCCGCTTGGCAGCACCTGGAGACCGCGCCTTTCGTCTCGCCAACGCAAGCGGCGGGCGGTGCGGGTGCGGCTGGCCGGATGACGTTCAGCCGCCGGCAGCCGCACATCGCATCACCCGTCAGCAGGCCTGGTGGGCTTGCCGCTCAAGCGCGTGCGCACGCTGGCCATGACCACACAGCACGCCGCCACGATCCGTGTGACCGACGCCGCGCGGCAGCCGTTCGGGAGATCTAACGACCTCACGCCCAGCGGCGCGGTTTGAACCAAGGCGCGGTCAACCAAGCCGCGCGGCGACGGCGCGGAAGGCCCGGCCGACGGCGGCGAGCTCGCCCGCGTCGATCACGTCGATGAACAGGTCACGAACGGCGGCCACGTGATCGACCGCGGCGCGGCGCAGCGCGGCGAAACCCTCGTCGGTCAAAAGAGCGTAGACGCCGCGCTTGTCCGTGGGGCAGTCCGCGCGGCTGACGAATCCCTTCGATTCCAAACGCGCCACGGTGTGCGTCAGCCGGCTGCGTGACTGGATCGCCGAGGCGGCGAGTTCCGCCATCCGCAACCGCCGCTCCGGCGCCTCAGAAAGCTGGACGAGGATCTCGTATTCAGCCAGCGACATCCCGTGCCGCGCCTTGAGGTCCTGTTCCAAGGCGTCGGACAACCTGGCGCTGCCCTCGATATAAGCGCGCCAGTCGCGCTGCTCCGTGGCGGCGAGCCAGTGCGATCCGCTCATGCCGCCAGAGTACCGGAATGATTAAATTTTCAACTTTTGGTACCACCCTAGCTGCCGCGCCGGGGGGGTTGCGCGGACGAAGCGCTGCCCCGCTGATGGCCGGGCGGGTCAGAAGGGCCGCAGCCGTGATCATCTGACCACGCATTATCCTGATACGTGAATCGGCGGATTCTCATCCAGCAGTGCGCGGGCCGCTACAGTCTGCGGGAGGTCTCGGGGGTCGCCCCCCCGGGGCAATACAGCCTTAACGGCTGCGCGGCGAAGTATCCGATGGCCCGGTATTTCCGCGCCCGGGCCCGAACCCCTCTGTGAAGGAATCGTGAGCAGCGTACCGATCATCCGGGTGCGGGCAAGATCTTCACCGCACGCGGCAGCGTAATGGCCTTCAAGGCGATCGCAGAACAGACCAGTGGCGATTTCTCGCTGACGGAGCGCACGCTGCCGCCCGGCGGCCGACGGCCGACGGCCGCCCGCACACAGGCACACCAACTGCAGCGAGGCGTTCTTCGTGCTTGACGGGACAGTCTTGTTCGAGCGCGACGGTCGGGAACAGGCCGGCGGGGCCGGCGATTTCCTGCTCGTTCCGCGCGGCGCCGCACACACGTTCGGCAATGGCGGTGCAGCGGCTGCGCGGTTGCTCGTCCTGCACGCCCCGGCGATGGATACCTACTTCGAGGAGTTGCACCGGCTGTGGTCCGGCGAACAGCCACCGGCAGGTGAACAGGAACGCGCCCTGATGAGCCGGTTCGGCATGGAGCCCGCCTAGTCACAACCGGCGCGCAGCCCACGTCAGTTTCGCGTGTCGGGCGAGTGGCGACGCCCGGCGCGACCCGAAACCGGCGCGGCACCGCACCACCCCTCCGGTGGCCAGAGCGCCGCCAGGCCGGCCAGGACGCGGTCGCCGGGACCCCGCGGCCGCCCGTGCAGGAACAGCGCCGCCTTGGTGTCCACGAACGCGGCGGCCGAGCGGCCGGCAGCGGACCGTCCAGCACGACTCCCCCAGCGATGACCTGCTCGACCTACGTGTCACGGCATCCTCGACCGTCGCCCAACTCGAGGACCGCACACCGCGCCGAAGCCTGCGCCGACGCACGCGACGCCCAAGCCTGGGACGCCCAACCCTGGGACGCCCAAGCCTGGGACGCCCAAGCCTGCGGTGCAAGTTCGGCGGCCGGGAATGGCGCGGCTGGCGGTGCTAGATCTGCCAAGCCTGCTAACTGGCCTCGAATATTGGTACTGACTATTTCATGCGAACACATGTGCGAAAAACGTGGATTTTACGATAGGCTGTTCTAGGAAGCTTCAGGCACCTGCCTTCGTTGGAGGTGAGCCCGTTGCCCGCAACTGGCGGGTCGGCTATCTCGCCTCGTGTCCGCCGGCCCGCAAGCTCCGCGACCGGACGCCGGGGGGCTGGGCCTGCTGGGGGATGAGGGATCTGGCTGTGCGGCAGTGGTGACCTGCTGACGGACAGCTCCGCTATGCCGTACTTCCCGCACAGCTCGGCAAGACGCAGCCTCATCGCCTTGATCTCATCCAAGGTCACGCGTCACGCTCCTCCCTCGGCCTACACAGGAGTTTACGGCGCTGCCGGATCGAGCCCAGGAAACCGGACATGGAAACCAGAGTCTGCCGTACGTCGCCGCAGCGGAGCCCGCCTGCTGGGCCATGTGCCCGATGCGGAGCTGTCCCGGCACGCACAGACCCGTCTACTCCGCGCCCGACCGCAGTCTGCCGGAGCCATGCTGGACACTAGACCCACGGCGCTGCCACACGCCGGCAAGCGGAAAACCCTGGACTGAGCCAGCAGGCATCCACTGTTTCCCAGGTCATAGAGATATGTGCGAATGCAGCCATTCTCCACGGTGCAAGCGATAATGACACAGGTCGCTCGGTCATCCTAAAGAAGGTCACGCAGCTCGCTTGCGGTGCGGCCGACCTGTCGGCAGATCGCTGCGAGCGTCCCGGCCGGGAGCGGCCGGGACCCATGCACGGGCACGCTCACATGCCGGCCGTCTGCGTGCCGCATTACGTGGTGGCTGCCGGTGACCCGCTCCAATTCCCAGCCGCCCTTGCCCAGCGCCTTGACGATGTCCTTTCCCGAGAGCTGGACCGGCATCAGGCCGCGTCGCCGACCGTGACGGCGATCTCCCTTGTCAGCACCTCCGGTACCGGCCCGGCGCTGAACAGCGCCCGGACGCCCTCGCCAAGATCATCGAGCGCCTCGGCGAGCGTGTCGCCGACCCCGAAGGCGTTGAGGTTCCCCGGCAGGCCCAGTGCTTGCACACCCCACGCGAAGGAATCCGGCACCGAATCCGGAGAGGGACGACCGGGGTCGTCCAGGATCTCATACCGGACGTGAATGGTGGTCACATGGCGCCTCCCTTCCCCTCAATGATGCCAGACTCCGCAGCGGTCATCGAAGATGGCCGCTCCCGGGGGCATGGCGTCGGCGCGCCGGTCCCGCCTCTCCGGGTGCTGGGCGGCAAGCCTGTCCACCGCCCTATAACAGCCGATCGAACGGCATCTGTGCGGGTCACCGCCGCGCGGGAGCCAGCGGACCTGGACGTGAGCAAGCTGATGCATGATATGCAGTCATGAGGTACAAGCGCGCTGTGGAGAAGCTGCGGATCCTCGCCCAGACGTGCGAGCGCGTGAAGATGTTCTGGTCCGACACGGAGCCGTTCCTGAAGGCCGTATATGCCTTCGGCGCGGTGGTGGACGGAGCCGACCCGCTGGATGCCGTTCAGGTCGCGGTCGCGATCAACCTGCCCTCTGAGGAAGTCCCGTGGGAGTCCAGCCCGGAAGGCACCGACTGGCTGGCCACCGAGCTACGGCTCAGCAAGGGCGGCTTCCTGTACTTCTGGCGGTCGTACCTGGACCCGGTATGGAATCACTACATCCGCGGCCCGGTGCGCATCTGGTCTGTCGATGGCGGCCCCGACGCGCAGGCGCTGGCGGCGCTGGAAGCAAGAGATTTCGACTCGCTCAGCCGGCTGGTCCCGGAACCGGCCGATGAGCGGCTGCAGCTCCGCGAAGACCTGGACGCGGCGCTGGCCCATCTGCGCGAGATCCACGACAAGTACTGGGATCATGGCTGGCGGCGCGAGCACCGTGGTTATGGCCGTTACCCGGAGAACGAACTGTGGGATGCGGTCGAAGGCTATCTCGACCTGCTCGATGCCTCCCGAGGCCAGCGATCGGACACCTGAGGTCTCGGTGACGGACGACCTCCTGACAGGCACCGCCGGGCATCTGTGGTACACGGCGCTGGGGAGCTGCCCCGATGGCTAGTGTTGAGCGGTGCGCACGTATTACGAGATCGAGGAATCCGATGCCTATCTTGGTGCCCGTGACCTTCTGCTCAGGCGGGTTGAGGCCTGGGCCGGGGCGAACGGCCTGGTAATGTCGCTCCCGCTGGCCGGAGCCCTGCTGGATTCGCGGCACTTCAGCTCGGACGGGCGGCTGGGCTTCTGGACCCCGGCGCAGGTGCGCCGGGCGCTGCTGGAGTGGATCCCGGAAAAGGTCACCGCGCCTGAGGGTGACCTGCTGGACGCGCCCGAGACGCTGCGGTCCCTGCTGTGTTACCTCGACGCTCACGGGCTGCGCGATCCGCGGGGCGCCGCCGCCGAGGAGAACGAGTCCGCCATCGACGCCGCTGCGAGGGAGTTCGCCGACGCGATCGGCGACCAGCAACGGTACGGGATGGCGAAAACGGTGGCGATGGCCGCCCAGGCCCAGGGCGTGGACATCGGCGATCCCGTGGTGCTGGCCGGCTTCCTGAACGATGTCCAGGCAGGCCGGGTCGTGCTTGACGAGGGCCTGCTGGGGCGTGTGCTGGAGCGGCGGTTCGGCCGCCCGTCACCGGCCCAGGAGCGGAAATTCGCTCAGCTGCCGGTGAAGCTCCCGGCCCCGGAGGAGCTCACCGCGGCGGCCGGATGCAGTAAGGTCTCCGGCCAGTTGCGTGCTTTGGCTGATTGGCTGGGGCCGAAGGGCCGGATGCTCACAGCGGCCGGGAACGTCAGGCCCGCGGACGCCAGGGAGCTGATATCGCTGCTCGGAACCGGGGATAAGGGCCTGGCCTTCCGCAGCGCCCCCGATCTCCCGGGCCTGGACCTGATCGTGAACTGGGCGAAGAAGGCACGTCTGGTCCGGCGGCAGGGCCCGCGCCTGGTGCCAGTGGCAAAGGCGCGGCCGGTGCTCGCCGACGCGGATGCCCTCTGGCAGCGCGCGTTCGAGGCGGCGTTTGATCTCGGCGACGCCGCCTGCCGTCCGTTGTGGGCGGATGAGCCGCCCTCGCCGCTACGGCTTCTCTACGACGTGATAGTGCCCGACGTGATGGCCACGATCTACAGCATGGAAGAGCCGGTCCCGGTGGCCCGGCTCGCGGAGTCGGTCTGGGACTCGGTCCGGGCTCACTTCGAGGTGGATTCCCTCAGCCCGGTCACGCAGATTGGCCAGCGGGTGCGCGTTGATAACGACCTGGAGCATATCTTCGACGTATTCGAAGCTCTCGGCGCGGTGGCCTCGGTCCATGACCTGGCCAGCGGGGTGTTCTCTGAAGACCTGGACGAGGCCGTCACGATGCCATCCGGGACCGTACCGTTCACCGGTGAGCGGGCCGCCGCCCTGCGGGAGCGACTGGCGGCACCGGGGCGCCTGGTGAGCCTTGCCCCGCTCGGCACCCGCGCGATGCGGCAGCGCATGCTCGCCGAAGGCAGGGAGGCGGGGCTCGTGGGTGAACTCGCCAACGCCTCGCCAGCGGAGTTGCTCGGCACCGTGGCTCAGCATTACACGCCAGCGACCGCAGCGGAGGAGATCGCAATCTGGCGGGCCACCCGCGGCAGGTCGCTGGATCCGCTCATCCGGGCGATCCGCGACTGCCCGTTCCTCTGCCGGAAGGCCGCGATGCTGAACGTTCTCGCCAGCGGTATACCGGAGGGAGACGAACTGCTGGCCAGCCTGCTGCGCGACCCGGAGCTGGGCCCGGTTGCCCTGCTCGTGCAGAAACGGGATCGCGACCCCGATGAGGCAAGCCCGGAGGAAGCCGCGTGGCTGATGGCCGGGAGCATCTTGGAACTGCTGGAGATCGGAGGCCCGGATGCGGTACGGGCACAACTCGAAGAGCTGCCCCGCCGCCAGCGGGTGGACGTGGTCCGCGCCGTGTGCGACTCTGGCTATCCGGCACGCGGAACGCTAGAGGACTTCCGGGTCCTGGTCGCCGAACCGATCCTCAGCGCGCCGCCCAGGCTGCGCGCCGCCCGGAACGCCTCCGCGCGAGATCCCCGGCGGCCGAAACGCCGCGGTCGCTGATGCCACGGATCTGGCTCTGTGTAATCGTCAGGGCAGGCCGGGCACTTGTCATGATTATGGCCAAGATCCGACGGCCCCTTCAGCGCGCCGACAAAGTGCGGCCAGGTGCCAGGGATATGCATGCTCTCAGCGGCCCGCACCGCCGCCCATCCCCAGCCCGGCGAAGCCCTGAGCCCGAGGCAGTACCCTAAGCTGTTTCCGCAGTTCAGAGCACATATCTGCGCACGCAGCCGCGGTCCGCTCGCCGGTTCCATCACAAGGTGAAACAGGCGGACGGGTGGGAACTCGCGCAACCAGAACCGGGTGTCCTAATCTGGACGACGCCATCCGGCTGGACCTACCGCGTCACCCCGTATGCACGTCCCAGGTGACACAAAGGTCAAGGGCAGCACTCACTCACAGTTCGACGTGCCGTAGGTGCCGGTGGGCGAGGAGTTCACGCCGTTCCTCATTCCGCCTGGTCACCTCCGCGCCGTGATCTCCGCCCGCCGCAGGCTCGCGAGATCGACAACGCTTTCGACTGTTCCCAATCGACTTGTTCCCGTTGGCATCAAAGCAGGTAAGGCAGCCGAGACGTCAAAGCGTGCCGGGGGACGCACGGGCCCAAGGGCCCTGAACCAGGGACTATCAACGCCTTAACAAGTGCGTCGATAGGGCGTCACCTGGCTATATGGACAAGGAGACGAGGGTGCTCGTGGCCTACGCGAGCAAACACGGATCGACCGCGGGCATCGCGGAGTCCATCGCGGAAACTATCAGGAAGCGGGGGGCGCACGTGGATGTCCGGCCGATCGGCGACATCGGCGACATCGGCGACATCGGCGAACTTGACTCCTACGAGGCGTTCGTGATCGGCAGCGCCGTCTACTACGGGTTCTGGCGCAGGGAAGCCAGGCGGTTCGTCAAGCGGCACAGCGCCCTCCTCGCCAGCCGGCCGGTCTGGTTGTTCAGCAGCGGCCCGCTCGGTACCAAGACAACCGACCCGCAAGGCCGAGACCTGCTCTCGGTCGCGGAGCCCAAAGTGATCGCCAAGTTCACGTCGGCCATCGCCCCTCGTGGCCACCGCGTCTTCTTCGGCGCCCTGGACCTCAGCAAGCTCGGCGCCGCCGAGCGCGTAGTAACGAAACTGCTCGCCAGGCAGGACCTGGTCTCCGAAGGTGACTTCCGCGACCAGGTGGACATCTGCGCATGGGCCACCGGCATCGCGCAGGCGCTCGACGCCACCCAGGCGGCGGCGCACTAAAAAGCCCATGGGGCGGTCCGACTTGGACCACCCCAGCCGACCGGAACCACACACCGGCTCGCGCGCTGCTTGGACAGCCGGGAGCCACCGGCCGGGGCGTTACTCTCGTGGGCGCGGTGCGGCGCCAGCGCTCACCACATAAGCTTGCAATCCGTTTATCCAGCCATCCCGGACATCCGGACATCTGGACATCCGACTAGTCGGGCCCCTCGTCGCCCGTCATCCGCAGGTAGGCAGGGCGGAGCAGCGTGACCAGGTCCTTGCCGCGCACCTCGATATCCGGCGGCTCGAAGGTCCGCAGCAGCACATCGGGGGCGGCGGCGGGAGTCACCGGGCGGGCTCGCAAGGCTGCCTGGCTCATCGCCGGTGACCAGAAGCCATCCAGGCAGTCCGCCAGCGGCGCACCAGTCACGTCGATGACCACCGCCGCCGCCCACCCCGCCGGACTTCGCATCGCCGGATTCTGCCCTGCCGGACCCTGGCCCGCCGGGCCCTGCCCCGCCGGACCCTGCCCCGCCGCATCCCGCCCCGCCGCATCCCGCCCCGCCGGACCCTGGCCCACCGGACCCTGGCCCACCGGACCCTGCCCCACCGGACCCTGCCCCGTGATCCGCCGTAGCGAGGCAAGCAGGTCGCCGCGCGAGCGGCCGCGCCAGGCGAGCATCAGGAAGGGGTCCTCGTCGAACGCCTCGGCAAGCACATAACAGGTCGCCGCCAGATGCTTGCAGGGCAGTCCCCAGTCCGGGCACGAGCACGACATGTCGAGATCGCGGGGGGAGTGCGGAAACAGCGGAGTGCCGCAGGCCGTGAAGACCTCCTCGATCTCGTCGGGCATCTCACCGGCGAGCAGCTTGGCACGGAACAGCGCCTGCGCCGCCAGCGCCTCTTCCACCTGATGCCACTGCGGCGTGGTCAGCGGCAGCACCTTGATCCGCACCAGGTACGGCTTCGGCCGCGAACCCTGCACCCGGGCCGTCACCACTCCGGTCGAAAGCGAGAACTCAAGGATCTGGCCGGCGCGCGCATAATTACGCCCGCGAGCCAGCCTGCCGCTCATCCCGAATGATTCCAGCACTGCGATGAACCTGCGGGACCACCATTGCTCGCCGATCTTGCCACGCTTGCTGCGGGCCTTGATACCTCCATCGACCCGGCGCGGGCGCGACTGCGGGAACCACTCGCTCACTCGGACACCGCCTCCGGTGAAAGGGTGATCACTTCACGCAACTGCGCCACCGGCATTTCGGTGAGCCAGGCCTCGCCGGCTCCGACGATCCGCTCGGCAAGCGCCTTCTTCTGCTCGATCATCGCGTCGATCCGCTCTTCCAGCGTGCCGACACAGATGAACTTTCGCACCTGGACATCCTTGCGCTGGCCGATACGAAACGCCCGGTCGGTCGCCTGGTCCTCCACCGCCGGATTCCACCACCGGTCCACGTGAATCACATGATTAGCAGCCGTCAGGTTCAGCCCGGTGCCGCCCGCCCTGAGCGACAACAGGAACACGCCAGGCTCACCGGACTCCTGGAACTGCGCGACCAGGGCATCGCGCTGCCGCTTGGACGTGCCGCCGTGCAAGTAGAGAACCGGGCAGCCCAGCCGCGCCGCGAGGTAAGGCTCGAGCATCGCACCAAACTCCGCGTACTGCGTGAAGCACAGCGCACGCTCGCCCTCGGCAATGACCTCGTCGCAGATCTCCTCGAGCCGCGCCAGCTTTCCCGACCGTCCGACAAGGGCCGAGCCGTCACCAAGCAGGTGCGCGGGATGGTTACAGACCTGCTTGAGCTTGGCCATGGTGGCGAGGACAAGCCCGCGACGCTCGATCCCCTCCTCGGCCGCCTCGATTTTGGCCAGCATCTCCTCCACGGTGGCCTGGTAGAGGGTGGCCTGTTCCGGCGTGAGGTTGCACCAGACCTTCATCTCGAGCTTGTCCGGCAGGTCCGCGATGATCGACCGGTCGGTCTTCAGGCGACGCAGGATGAATGGGCCGGTCAGCCGTCTGAGCGCGGCCGTGGCCTCCTCGTCCCCGTGCCGTTCTATCGGCACCGCGTAGTGGCTGCGGAACGACTCGGCCGATCCGAGCAGCCCAGCGTTGGTGAACTCCATGATCGACCAGAGTTCGGCCAGATGATTCTCCACCGGCGTGCCCGTCAGCGCGATCCTGGCGGCGGCTGGGATGGCCCGCACCGCTCTGGCCTGCCTGGTGGCGCTGTTCTTGATGTTCTGGGCCTCGTCGCAGACCACCCGCGCCCAGTCGATCCCGGCCAGCACTGGCCCGTCCCTGGCCACGAGCGCGTAGGTCGTGATCACCAGGTCCGCAGCCGCGAGCGCCGCGGCAAGCTCGCCCCCGGTCAGCCGGCCCGCTCCGTGGTGCACATGCACCCGAAGGCCGGGCGTGAACCGCGCCGCCTCGCGCTGCCAGTTGCCGACCAGCGACATCGGGCACACCAGCAGCGTCGGCTTTACCCGTGAATGATCCTTAATGGCTGGCGCATGCGCTTGCGGCGCAGCGGGGGGTTCCGGGCCGTCGGGGTCCGGGGTGTCCCCGATTAGCGCTGTGTCACCCCGGGCTAGCAGCGCCTCGCGCTCGGAACTGAGCAGCGCGAGCAGCTGAACCGTCTTTCCCAGGCCCATGTCATCGGCCAGGATCGCGCCGAGCCCGAGGCCGCCGAGAAACCTCAGCCAGGCCAGTCCCCGTTCCTGATACGGGCGCAGCGTGCCAGCAAATGACGACGGCGGACCAGCGGGGTCGAGCCGCTGCTCAGCTTGTCCAGAGATCAGGTCACCAAGCCAGCCATCAGCGTCGACGTCTGTCAGCGGCAGCCGTTCGGGATCATCAGCGCCCACCGCGGCAAGCAGCGCATCGCCGGCCCGCACCGTGCCGCTCCGGCGGCGCTCAAGGAACCTCAACGCCGCCTGCAGTTGCCGCTGGTCCAGCTCCATCCACTGGCCGCGCAACCGGACGAGCGGCATCTTCAGCCTGGCGATTTCTGCAAGCTCGTCCGGATCGAGCACGTCATCGCCGATCGCAAGGTCGTAACGGAAGTCGACGAGCTCATCGAGGCCGAACCCGGCGCCGGCCACGGCCGTGCCGGTCGAGCTGCGAGCCGACCGCGTGGTGAGCTTCAGGCCGAGCCGCGATTTTCTCGCCCAGGCCGGAAGGAGCACGCCGAATCCGGCCGCCTGCAACAGCGGCGCCGTCTCCTTCAGGAAGCGGAACGCGCCGGCCCGGTCGAGGGACGAATCTGACGGCGCCCTGGTACGCAGCTCCGCGTCTAGCTCGGGGAACAATCGGGCAGCGCGGCCGAGCCCGGCGAGCAGTTCCTCTTCCGGATGCGCGGCCGCTACACCGGGCCAGCCGGCCGCTGAGCCCGCCCAGATCGCGGCGGCGGCCACCACAAGGCTGGGATCTCCCGTCGACTGAAGCAGAAACTCGACCCGCCAAGATTCGTCGCTGGCACCTGCCTCCCGCGGCTCCTCGGGCTTGTCGTATTCCGCCGGCTCGGTCAGCCGGAAACAGGTGCGGACCGGGCCGGCCGGCGCCTGGGCGGTCGCGCGCCAGTCGTCAAGCGCCGTGGCGAGGACCTTAACCTCGGCTGAATCTTCCGGATCCTGGTCATCCAGCGCGACGAGCACGCGTGCAGGGTCGGTTCTGCTGAGCGCCGCGATCCAGCGTTCGGCCACGGAGACGCGCGGCGGCCTGCGACCGCGCCTGCGCGGCAGCAGCGTGACGGGCTCGCCGCCACCAGAACTGATCCTGGCCCGGACCGCGGCGTCGGTGAGCGCGTCGAGCGCACAGGTCAGCACCAGCGCGGGCGGCACGCCGTCGGCGACGGCAGACCTGCAGACCGGCGGCATCGCTTGGGCGAGTTCCCGCGCCCGCTGCGCGTGCGGTCCGGTGAGCACGGGCCGCCAGCGCGCCTCCCATCGGGCATCGCTGCCCCCGCCAGCGGCGATGAGCGAGGGCAGTACCCGGCCAAGGCTCGCCAGGTCAGCTGCGAGCGCGCCGACGGCGCAGAAGTAGCGCAGCGAGCCGCCCGGTGTTGAGAGGCTGCCGCCCGGCGGATTTCCCTGCCCGCCAAGTGCATTAAGCAGGTCAAGTGCCGCGACGGGTGCGACCGTGAGCACCGGCACCCGCCAGGCGGAAAGCTCGGCGCGGCCTGGGCGGCCCGGCTGGCCAGGCCCCGCCAGGGTCCGCGCAAGCTCAGGCGACGCGGTCGGGCCTGTCCTCGTGCTGGGCAGCCAGAGGGTGATATCACCAGGCGCTGCCGTCCCGATAATCTCGGTTAGCTGCCCGGTCGCGTCCAGCGCGCCAACGAGCAGGGCCGGCTGGCTCGCGAACGGATGCGGTTGCGGTGCGCCGGTCCCTTTGATCGGCGAGCCGATCGGCGAGCGACCGATCGGCGAGCGAGCCTGCTCAGCCTCGCCAGAGTCCTCTGCCCACAGGTGAAACGCGTCCTGGTCCCAGATTCCGTGGATGACAAGCATAAAGTGAATCTCCCGGCGCCCCGATCACCTGCCTGCGGCGCCGCCCGTCCCGTCAGCCTGATCGGTCGTGGCCCTGCCGTCGATCCGGCCGTCGATCCGGCCGTCGATCCGGCCGTTGACGCTTCCGTCGGCGCTGATGTCAGCCCTGCTCTCGGCGCTGCCCCGGAGCGCGCCGCCGACAGCCACACTACCGAGGTCGCTGCCCGGCGCGAGGCCCGCGTCCCGGACCGCCCTGACCCGCCGCAGATGCTTGTTCATGGAACGCAGCAGCAGGAAGAGCGCGGCTCCCATAGCCGCGATCACAAGGAACCCGAGCACGCCCGGGGTTATGTCATTGGCGGAGTTGGACGCCGCCGCGAGCAGAGGCGCCGCGACCGGAGGCGCCGCGAGCATCACCACGGGGGCACCTCTTCCATCACGCGGGCACCTCTTCCATCACGCGGGCACCTTCTCTATCACGCGGGCACCTTCTCCCTGATGCCGGCGAACAGGTCGTCCTCCGGAAGTTCGGTGTCAACGAGTGACCTTGCCAAATGGTAGTCCTCTGTTGGCCACGCGGCGCGCTGCACCTCAAGCGGGCAAGCGAACCAGAAGCTGTTCGGGTCAATCTGCGTCGCGTGCGCGAGCAAAGCCTTGTCGCGCACCTCGAAGAATTCGCCGCATTCGACCCGCGTCGTGATCTCGAGCTGCGGACGGTTGGCGGCCCGTTCCTCCCAGGTCTCCATCCACTCGGCATAGGGCGACTCGAGGCCGCGCCGCACCATCTCCTCGTGCAGTGCCTCGAATCGGGCCCGGTGAAATGTGGCGTGATAGTAGAGTTTGCGCGGTTGCCACGGCTGGCCAGCTAGCGGGTAAGCGTCGGGATCTCCCGCCGCCTCGAACGCCGCCATCGATACCTCATGGCATTTGATGTGATCCGGGTGCGGGTACCCGCCGGTCTCGTCATAAGTGACCATGACATGCGGCCTGAATTCGCGGACAAGCACGGTCAGCGGCGCTGCCGCGGCGTCGAGCGGCTCGAGTGCGAAACAGCCTGCCGGAAGCGGGGACGGCGGGTCGCCCTCGGGCAGGCCGGAATCGACGAAGCCGAGGAACCGCTGCTTCACGCCGAGGATCTCGCGGGCGAGCGCCATCTCCTCGCGGCGGATGCGCGCGATGTCCGACCGCACATCCGGCCGGTCCATCGCCGGGTTGAGGATGTCGCCGCGCTCACCGCCGGTAAGCGTCGCGACGAGCACCTGAACCCCCTCGGCAACATATCCGGCCATCGTGGCGGCGCCCTTGCTCGACTCGTCGTCAGGGTGCGCGTGCACGGCGAGCAGCCGCAGCGGCGTCCTAGTGGCTGCTGGGTTGTCGGCTGTGCCATTGGTGCGTGTGCCGGTGATCACTGTGCCGTTGATGACTGTGCCATTGATGACTGCGCTGTTGATGACTGCGCTGTTGTTACTGGCTGCGCTGCTGCCGGCTGCGCTGTTGTTACCGGCTGCGCTGCTGCTGGCTGCGCTGCTGCTGGCTGCGCCGCTGGCTGCGCCACTTGCTGCGCCGCTGCTGGCTGCGCCGCTGCTGGCTGCGCTGTTGCTACTGGGTGCGCTGCTACTGACTGCACTGGTGCCGCCGGCTGCTCCGTTGCCATCCGCGCCGCTAACTGTCGCGTTACACCCAGCCAGACCGTGGGCACCGTTGCCTTGCGCGGTGCCGAACACAGCGTGGGACGCCCTGTCAGACGACGCCCTGTCAGACCCCGACTCGCCAGACAAGCGTAACCTCCCGGGTGATGGTATTCATCGTGCTCGCGGACGTCCCGTGCCTGCACGGGACGCACACGGAGACAACATTATTGCCGCGGTACGACATTCCCGGGTGTCATCCGCCGCCGCGGTGGGGATCACGTGGGAGCAGATTCGGGCCATGTTGGACATTGACCAGGACGACGCATTAGCCCAGCCTTGTTAGCCTCAGAGGATTACACCTGAGGATCGTCGGCCGGTTACCCGGCAGACGGCATATGTTCCGTGCAGTACGGCAGTGCTAGGAGTGCCTGTGACCGAGACCCGCGACGCCAACGTCACCTGGCTTACCCAGGAGGCGTACGACCGGCTCAAGACCGAAGTGGACCACCTCTCGGGCCCAGGCCGGATGGAGCTCGCCAAGAGAATCGAAGCTGCCCGCGAGGAAGGCGATCTTCGCGAGAACGGCGGCTATCATGCCGCCAAGGAGGAGCAGGGCAAGAACGAAGCCCGGATCCGCCAGTTGCAGCACCTGCTTGAGACGGCGCGGGTGGGCGAGCCGCCGCGCACCGACGGCGTGGTCGGTCCGGGGATGACCGTGACGATCAGGTTTGAGGGCGATGAGGACGAGGTGACGTTCCTGCTCGCCTCGCGCGAAGAGAGCGGCAGCCCGATCGACATCTACTCACCCCGCTCGCCGCTCGGGAACGCGATCAACGGCAAGAAGGTGGGCGAGAAGGCGACATACTCGCTGCCGAACGGCCGCAGCGCCACGGTTGAGATCCTCGAATCGGTTCCCTACATCGGCGAGTGACCAGCGCTTGGCCTCGGACGCACCGCGGCCCGCACCAGGGGAAGGACCCGGTAGCGAAGCGGGGTGTCGAGCGCGATCACCGTGGATGCCCGCACCACTCCCGAGGTCGCCACGATCGCGTCGATCACCCGCTGCAGGTCCGCGTTGGTGCGGCCGACGACGCGGCAGAGCATGTCTCCCGCCCCCGTGATCGTGTGCACCTCGAGGATCTCGGGAATCAGCGCTAGCCGTTCGGCTACTGGGTCGTGCCCACCCGCCTGGCGTATCTCCAGCGTGACGAACGCGGTCACGCCGTATCCGATCGCCTCGGGATCGACGTCTGGCCCGTAGCCGGTGACCGCGCCGCGTGCGTGCAGCCGGTCGAGTCGCGCCTGCACGGTGCCGCGCGCGACGTTGAGCCTGCGCGACACCTCGAGCACGCCGATGCGAGGCTCGGCGGCGAAAAGCTCGATGATCCCCGCATCCAGATCGTCGATCAGCACACGGCTCCCTCCACAGTAGTCATGCTGTACATATGTGCAAATGTTTTGCGCTACCACCTATACAAATTGCTTAGCTACCTAGTGAACTCTTGCGCAATCTGCTAACGCTGACTGATGCTCGCAGATATCGGCACCAGCGCGGTAGCCGCGCACGCCCGCCGGTGCCAACTAGGGCGCGAAGGAGCACATCCAGATGACCGGACCCGCAGCGACTGACGCACCGGCTCATGCGGCCTCAGACGGCTTCCCGCCCGACTTGATCGACTTCCCGCTCGACGGGATCGACGCGATCGTCTTCGCGGTCGGGAACGCCAGACAGGCCGCCTACCACTACGCGACCGCGTTCGGCATGACCCTGGCGGCCTACCGCGGGCCGGAGACTGGCTGCCGCGATGAGGCGGCGTACGTGCTGGTGTCCGGGAACGCCCGGTTCGTGTTCCGCGGCCCGGTGCGCGCGGGTACTGACCTGGGAGCGCACGTCGCCGCGCACGGTGACGGCGTGATCGATCTGGCCCTCGCGGTGCCGTCCGCCGAGGCCGCCTACACCAGTGCGACCGCGCGCGGCGCCCGCGGCCTCGCGGCACCGCACGTCGTCGAGGACGAGCACGGCAAGGTCGTGCTCGCCGCGATCGCCACCTACGGCGACACCAGGCACACGCTGGTCGAGCGGTCCAACTACAGCGGCCCCTACCTGCCCGGCTACGCCGCCGGTCCGGGGTACGCCGCCGCTGGTCCCGGCTGCGCCGCCGCCGATGCCGCAGGAAAGCGGCCGCTGTTCACCGAGATCGACCACTGCGTGGGCAATGTGGAACTGGGCAAGATGGACGAATGGGTTGCCTTCTACCGCCGGGTCATGGGCTTCACCAACATGAAGGAATTCGTCGGTGACGACATCGCCACCGAGTATTCCGCCCTGATGAGCAAGGTCGTCGCCGACGGCTCGGGAAAGGTGAAGTTCCCGATCAACGAGCCCGCCGCGGGCAAGAAGAAGTCCCAGATCGACGAGTACCTCGATTTCTACGGCGGTCCCGGCGTACAGCACATCGCGCTCGGCACCGACGACATCGTCGCCACCGTACGCGCGATGCGGGCAGCGGGCGTGGAATTCCTCGGCACTCCGGGTAGCTACTACGACACGCTCGGCGAATGGGTGGGCGATACCCGGGTACCCGTGGATGTGCTGCGCGAACTCGGGATCCTCGCCGACCGCGATGAGGACGGATATCTGCTGCAGATCTTCACCAAGCCAGTGCAGGACCGGCCCACGGTATTCTTCGAGCTGATCGAGCGGCACGGCTCGCAGGGGTTCGGCAAAGGAAACTTCAAGGCGCTTTTCGAGGCGATCGAACGCGAGCAGGCCCGCCGCGGCAACCTGTAGCAGCAGTCCAGGATTATCCCTAACGGCTGCCGCGGTTGCTGCGTCCACTGCTGCGGGGCGATCCCCGGCCACGTTGCTAAGGAGATGCTGTGAAAGCAGCGATCGTGCGCGCACCCGACGCCGCGGCGGAGTATGGAGACTTCGACGAGCCGGTCGCGAGCGAGGGCAGCGAACTCGTCGACCTCGTGGCCGCTGGTATCCATCCGCTGGTGCGTTCCCTGGCGGCGGGCCGCCACTACGGCAGCACCGGCGCCTGGCCGCTCATACCCGGTGTCGACAGCGTCGCGCGCACGGCGGACGGCGCGCTCGTCTACACCGGGTTCGTCAAGGCGCCCTACGGCACCCTCGCCGAACGGATGGCGGTCCCTGCCACGATGCGGCTGCCGCTGCCCGCAACGGCGGACCCGGTGCGGATCGCAGGCGGCCTCAACCCTGGTCTATCCTCCTGGATGCCGCTGAAGGCCCGGGCGGCCGAGATCGGCGCGCTCGGCACCGTCGTCGTGCTCGGGGCAACCGGCATGGCCGGGGTACTCGCCGTGCAGAACGCGCGCATGCTCGGCGCCGCGCATGTCATCGGGGCGGGCCGTAATCCTGCCGGTCTCGATCGAGCTACGGCGGCCGGCGCGACAGCCGTCGCGCTGCAGGGAAACAGGGATGCGGACGCGGCGTCTCTAGCCAGTGCCCTCGACGGCGCCGCGCCCAGCCTCGTGCTCGACTTCGTGTGGGCCGCACCCGCCGAGGCCATGTTCGGTGCCCTCGGGCGGCGCGGCCTCGGCGAGGACAGCGCCGACATCTGCTACGTCCAGATCGGCGCGCTCGCGGGACCAGCGGCGTCCGTGCCCGCGGCGCTGCTGCGCAGCCGGCGCATCCGCATCTCGGGCAGCGGCGCTGGCTCGGCGCCGATCGCCGCCATCATGGCCCAGCTGCCTGTCTACATGCAGCTGATCGCCGACGGCCGCGTCGAAGTCGCGACACGGACGTTCCCGCTGTCGCGCATCACCGACGCATGGACCGCGGCCGCCCGCAGCGGCCCCCGCGTGGTGGTGGTGCCAGGTTAGCTTCTCAACGGCGAGCGCGGTCATCCGAAGATCATGGTGTACCCGGCCGCGCGGGGGCCGCCGATCACCTCGTCGCAGTGCTCCGGCCCCCTGGTCTCCACCTGCAGCGAGACCTCCACCTCCTCGGGGCGCAGCCGGGGCGCTACCCGTTCGTGCACCACGTCGACCACGTTCGCGCCGAGACCGGCGACTTCGGCCAGCAGGTTCGCAAGGCCGCCCGGCTTGTCGGGGATGCGGCAGCGGAAGGACAGGTAGCGGCCCGCCGTGGTCAGGCCGGACCTCAGCACCTTGGAAAGCAGCATCGGATCGATGTTGCCGCCGGACAGCACCAGGACCACCGGCGGCTCGAACGCGTGCGGGGTGATCGAGCATGGCCGCGACGGTGGCCGCACCGGCCGGCTCGACAAGCAGCTTCGCCCGCTCCAGGCAGAGCAGCAGCGCCTGCGACAGTGAGTCCTCGCAGACCGTCAGCACCTGCTCGACGAGCGCCGAGACGATTCCGAAGGCGAGGTCACCGGGCCTGCCGATGGCGATCCCATCGGCCATCGTCTGGGCCAGCTCCACCTGCACGGGATGCCCGGCCGCGAGCGAGACCGGATACGGCGCCGCCGCTTCTGCCTGGACGCCAAGGACACGGATGCCGGGTTCCTTGCCACGCGCCCACACCGCGACACCGGCGATGAGACCGCCGCCGCCGACAGAAACGGCGATGGTGCGGACCTCGGGGCGCTGCTCTACGATCTCGAGGCCGAGGGTGGCGTTTCCTGCGACGGTGTCCGGATGTTCAAAAGGATGAATGAAGACGCTGCCCAGATCGTCCGCGAGCGCCAGCGCCGTGGTGATGCACGAGTCGATGCTGCCGTCGTGGAAGACCACCTCCGCGCCGTACGACCGGGTGGCCTCGACCTTGGGCAGCGGCGCTCCCTCGGGCATGACCACCGTGGCCTTGGTGCCGAGCGCGTGCGCGGCGAACGCCACTCCCTGCGCATGATTTCCCGCGCTCGCGGCGACCACGCCCCTGGCCCGGTCCTCCTCGAGCAGCCGCGCGATCCTCGAATACGCCCCCCGCACCTTGAAGGAGCCGGTGCGCTGCAGATTCTCGCACTTCAAGTAGACGGGGCCGCCGAGCCGGTCGGACAGCACCCGGGAATGCAGCAGTGGCGTCCGGGTGATGACGTCGCCGAGCAGTTCGCGGGCTGCGACGGCATCGTCAAGCCGGAGCTGACCGGTGGGCAGCACCATTCCCGAAGTCTCGCACGGGGTCGTCGTCCCGTGCGCACAGGACAGATCGGGTCACGAAGTGCCAGCCGCCGTCGGCGGGCAGGGAGAACCCCTCCGCCATCCCTAGGTCGATATCCAGGATCAGCTGGTCGGTGTGCCACGCCGCGTACTGCCGCTCATCCATGTAGAAGGGGCAGCCCGTCACCTCGCCGACAAGCACGTCGCACGGGGCGGTGATGAACTCACCGGCCTGGAAGCACATCGGGGCGCTGCCGCCGCAGCATCCGGCGGACTGGACGAACATCAGCGGACCGTGGACGGCCCGCAGGCGAATGATCGCCTGCTGGGCAGCCTCGGTCGCGACCAGGCGCGGGGCCGAATCGCGTGCACTCATCGGGTGCTCATCGGTTTAGAAGAAGCCCATCGGCTTCTGGTCGTAGCTGACGAGCAGGTTCTTGGTCTGGCTGTAGTGCTCGAGCATCATCTTGTGTGTCTCGCGGCCGATGCCGGACACCTTGTAGCCGCCGAACGCGGCTCCGGCGGGGTACTGGTGGTAGCAGTTAACCCAGACCCGCCCGGCCTGGATGGCGCGTCCCATCCGGAACGCCCGGCTGCCGTCGCGTGTCCACACGCCGGCGCCCAGACCGTAGAGGGTGTCGTTGGCGATCTGCAGCGCGTCAGCCTCGTCGGTGAAGGTGGTGACCGCGAGCACCGGGCCGAAGATCTCCTCTTGGAAGACGCGCATCTTGTTGTGGCCCTTGAGCACCGTGGGCTGGAAGAAGTAGCCGTCGGTGAACTCGCCGCCGACTCCGGCCGGGTGGCCGCCGGTCAGGCACTCGGCGCCTTCCTGCCGCCCGATGTCCACGTAGGAGGAGATCTTCTGCAGTTGCTGCGCCGAAACCTGCGGGCCGAGCATCGTCTCGGTGTCCAGCGGATTACCCTGGCGGATCTTGCTGATGCGGTCCAGGCAGCGGCGCATGAATTCCTCGTAGATGCTGTCTTGGATCAGCGCGCGGGACGGACAGGTGCAGACCTCGCCCTTGTTGAAGGCGTACAGCACCAGACCCTCGACCGCCTTGTCGAGGAAGTCGTCGTCTTCCGCCATCACGTCGGCGAAGAAGACGTTCGGCGACTTCCCGCCGAGTTCCAGTGTCACCGGGATGATGTTCTGCGCCGCGTACTGCATGATCAGCCGCCCGGTCACCGTCTCGCCGGTGAAGGCCACCTTGGCGATCCGCGGGTTGGTGGCAAGGGCCTTGCCGATCTCGGCGCCGGGGCCGGTGACAATGTTCAGCACCCCCGACGGGACGATGTGCTGGACGACCTCGGCCAGCTTCAGGATCGACCACGGCGTCGGCGACGCCGGCTTGAGCACGCTGCAGTTGCCCGCTGCCAGCGCCGGGGCCAGCTTCCACGCCGCCATCAGGATCGGGAAGTTGAACGGGATGATCTGGCCGACCACGCCAAGCGGCTCGTGGAAGTGGTACGCGACGGTGTCCTTGTCGATTTCGGTTGTCGTGCTGGTCTCGGCGCGGATCGCCGCGGCGAAATAGCGGAAATGATCTGCCGCCAGCGGGATATCGGCCGCCAGCGTCTCCCGCACCGGCTTGCCGTTCTCCCAGCTTTCCGCCACCGCGAGCATCTCGCGGTTCGCGTCGATCGCGTCCGCCACGGCGTTCAGCACCGCGGCCCGCTCCGCCGCCGACCGCTCGGCCCATGCCTCCTTGGCGTGGTGCGCCGCATCAAGCGCTAGCTCCACGTCCTCCGGCGTGGATTTTGCGACCTCGCAGATAGGCTTGGCAGTGGCAGGGGTCAGGTTGACCGAGTACCCGCCCTTGACAGGCGCCATCCACTTACCGTCGATGAAGTTCTCATACCTCGGTTCGACCGCGACTACGCTGCCCGGTTGACCTGGCGGTGCATACTTCATGTGTGCCTCCTTCATGATTCTCCGCTGGTGACAAAACGCCGAGCGCGGGACGATTGGTAGGGCCGCAGGTCCCACCCGCTCGGGACAAGTCCCACCGGACGACGCGAATCCGCGCATGCCGGTCACAGGAGGTGAGTGATCTGTGGCTAGGGCGTGTCCGGGGCGTCCCTAGCCGCCGGACCAGTAGCGCTCGCCGGCGAATATCAGCGCAGCCGCCCCGATCAGCCCGGCATCCTGGCCAAGCCCGGCCGGCACGACCTGCACGTCGCGAGCGAAGTCGAGCCGCGCGTAGATCCGCACCGTCTCAGTGACGGGGCCGAAAAGCAGGCCGCCTGCCTGCGCAAGACCACCGCCGATGGCGACGACCTCGAGGTCGCACAGGTCCGTGGCCGAGGCGATCGCAATGCCGATCGCGCGACCCGCCCGCCGCATGGCCGCGATAGCGACTGGATGGCCGCGCGCCGCGTCGTCTGCCACGTCCTTCGCGGTCGGCTCGCGCTGCCCGGGGCGCCAGCCCTGCTGCTGCGCCCAGTTCGCGAGCGCGGGACCACGCGCGATCGCTTCCAGGCAGCCCTTTCCGCCGCATTCACACGGCGGGCCGGTGTCCGGGTCCACCACGACGTGGCCGATGTGCCCGCCGTTTCCCGTCGCCCCGTTGATGAGACGGCCGTCAAGCACCAGGCCCCCGCCGACCCCAGTGGAAACCACCATGCCCAGCATGTCGCGGCGGCCGCGCCCGGCACCCCGCCAGTGCTCACCCGCGGCCATGCAGATCGCGTCATTGTGCAGCCGGACAGGCAGCCCGTTGAAGCGATCCGCCAACCTTTCCCTGAGCGGGAATGATCGCCACCCGGGGATATTGAGCGGAGACACCTGGCCGGCCGGCCATTCCATCGGTCCGCCGCAGCCGCACCCCACGCCGCTCAGCGCACCGGTTCGGCCAACCCCCGCGGACTCGAGCACCTGGCTGATGAGCGCGTCGAGCGTCCGCCACAACTGCTCGGCATCGAGTGCGTGCGGCGTCGCGGTCCGCGCCGCCGCGATGAGCCGCCCACCGGGCTCGACGAGACCCGCCGCCATCTTGGTGCCGCCAATATCGATGGCAATCGCAGGATTTGGTCCCGCCACGCTCACCCTCCCGTTCCAGGGCCAAACATAAGGATCGACGCGGTGAATCCGTGCACGTGATTCCGGCCGCCGATCGGGCCGATCTCGCCTGCCGCGAAGAACCCGCCGACCGCCTCGGGTGCGAGCACACGGCGAACCGCGTCTACATCATGATCGGCTGTACCGAAAAAAGCAGCCCCCCGGCCATTACACGAGAAAAGTAGCGCACCACCGACCGGGTCAATTCCGCTCACCGTACCGAATACGGACAACAGCCGATCCAGATCGGCGGCGGCCGTCACCGCATCCCTGACCTGGAACCGGACGGTCTGGCCCACCTCGACGACGTCTCCGATGGTAAGTGTGCCTGCCAGCGGGTCAGCGCCGATGACGCTGCGCACCAGGAAATCGCCGCGGTCATGGTCGTCCGCGTACTCATCCATGGCGATGCCGATGTGCAGTCCCTCCGCGGCGAGCATCTGCTCGGCCTCGGGCAGGGCGGTGACGACTCCCTCCAGTTTGGGTAGCGCCTGCCGTCCGGCCAGTTCGGCGATCTCGTTCCCAGCCGCTCTGGTCACCACCATCGGCGGGCCGACCGGGCGGCAGCCCTGGCTCACCACCGTGGCCACCTCCAGCGGTCCGCCGATCAGGACGCCCACCGCGCCGCCGGTGATCACCTCGCCGTCGAGATAGAGCCTGACGGCTGCGCCCGCGCTGCGGGCGGGATCGCCGGCTAGGCCGCCGACGATGGGCAAACCGCCGAGTTGGTCGGTGGACTCCGCCACGAACGCGTCGACAGGGAACCTGTACGGGTCGGCGAGCAGCACCGCGATCCGGTCTTCGGCCGCAGGCACCGGCATGCCCGCGACCACGACCCCGTCCGGTGCACGCTCGGTATCCAGGCGGAACGGAGTGACCCTGGCCCCGGGTAGCATCGCCGCCCACGCACTCACCGCGCCCGCGTCCTCCACACCGTGGCCCGCGCCGATCACGCCTGAGGCCGTGCAGCCGATGACGGCCGGGCGGCCGGGGATTCCTGGCACCGCTGCCATCGCCTCGGCGCCTGCGCGCTCCACAGCTTCGGCGCCGGCACCGGGGTCGGCACCGCCGCCGCCCACGAACACGAACACCAGGCTGGGCGGGCCGTCGAGCGGCGCGAGCGCCTGCTCAACCGCCTGCCTGACCGCGCTCTGCAGATCGGGGCCGAACGCAAGGCCATCGCCGAAGAAGGCCAAGGGATTCCTCTCAGGGTGCTGTTAACGATCAAATGTGGAATCAAGCGAGCCCTTACCTATGCTCTTGTGCTGTTCTGAGTGGTGATTCTCGCGGCTGCGAACCGCCCTGGCCAAGCCGGGACACAGCGGCTGCGAACCACCCTGGCCAAGCTGGGGCAGATGCGAAGTCGCCTGAACACGACATAGTGTCGAACGGTGCAGTCACCGATCCAGCCCCAAGCCGCCGCCGCGGCGCCGCAACCCGCGAAGCAGCCCGCGGCCTCGACACTGCGGGAGCTTCGCGCCTCCGGCCACCAGCTCCGCACCACCAAAGAGGAGATCAGGCAGAACCTGCTCACGCTGATGCGGGCCGGTCAGGAGCGCTTTCCCGGCATCGTGGGGTTCGATACAACCGTCTTGCCGCATGTCGAGCGAGCGTTGCTCGCCGGTCACGACATCGTCCTGCTCGGCGAACGTGGCCAGGGTAAGACCCGGCTGATCCGTACCATCACCGGCCTGCTCGACGAATGGACCCCCGCGGTCACCGGCTGCGAGATCAACGACCACCCGTACGCGCCCGTCTGCGCTCGCTGCCGCAGGCTGGCCGCCCAGCGGGGAGAAGACCTGGACATCGTCTGGCGGCACCGGGACGAAAGGTACGGCGAAAAGCTGGCCACGCCGGATACCAGCGTCGGCGACCTGATCGGCGACGTCGATCCTGTGAAGGTCGCGGCGGGGCGCACCCTGGGCGATCCTGAGACCGTCCACTTCGGCTTGGTCCCACGCACCAACCGGGGCGTGTTCTGCCTGAACGAGCTACCCGACCTGGCCGAGCGCATCCAGGTGGCGCTGCTCAACGTGCTTGAGGAAAGGGACATCCAGGTCCGCGGCTACGCGCTGCGGCTCCAGCTCGACCTTCTCCTGGTCGCGAGCGCCAACCCGGAGGACTATACGAACCGCGGTCGGATCATCACTCCGCTGAAGGACCGCTTTGGTGCGGAGATCCGCACCCACTACCCCCTCACCCTCGACGACGAGCTCGAGCTCGTCTGGCAGGAAGCCAGGCTGCCCGCCGCCGGGCATGACCCTGGCGGGCCGCTGCCTGGCCACCTGGTGGAGGTCATCGCCAGGTTCACGCGCCTCGTCCGTGCGTCGAGCGCAATCGACAGCCGTTCGGGGGTATCGGCACGGTTCGCCATCGCGGCGGCGGAGAGCGTGACCGCCTCCGCCGTCCGGCGGGCTGCACTGACCGGTGAAGACCAGCCAGTGGCACGCGTCTGCGACCTCCCGGTGATCGTGGACACGCTGCGCGGCAAGGTCGAATTCGAGGTCAGCGAGGAAGGCCGCGAGGAGGAGGTACTCGGCGCGCTGCTGCGCCGGGCGATCGCCGAGGTGTTCCGGTCCCGGCTGGGCAGCGTGGACCTGTCCGGCCTGCTGGACAGGTTCGCCGACGGCGGCACGGTCGAGTCGGGCGAGCTGGTGCCCGCCACCGAGCTGCTCCGGCGGATCGGCGACGTCCCCGGGCTGGCCAGGATCATGGCCCGGCTCGGCATGGAGGGCGGCGAGTCCTTCGGGCACGCGGCCGCCGCGCTCGAGTTCACCCTGGAGGGGCTGTACCTGCTGCGCCGGCTGTCCAAGGACACCGACGGCGGCACCAGCGTCTACGGGACCTAGGCACGTTCTGAAACTCTTAAAAGAGGCACAGCATGGCGAACTACCGGTACGGACGCTACGTTTACGGGCCGGATCCGCTCGCGCTCCCGTTCGACGTCCGCGGCGCCGTCGACGAGATGGGAGACGCGATACTCTCCGGGGCCAACCCGGCCGACGCGCTGCGGGAAATGCTGCGCCGCGGCCTCGGCGACCGGGCCGGCCGCCGGGGTCTCGACGACATGCTGCGCCGGGTGCGGGACCGGCAGCGCGAGATCCGCGGGAGCGGGCGACTCGACGGCATCCTCGAGCAGGCCCGCGCCCTGCTCGACACGGCCGTCGGGCAGGAGCGCGCCGAGCTGTTTCCCGACCCGAGCGACGAGGCCAGGCTGCGTGAGGCCGACCTCGACGCGCTGCCCGCCGACACGGCCCAGGCGATCCGGCAGCTGGCCGACTACGACTGGCGCTCGCCCGCCGCCCGCCAGACCTTCGAGCAGCTCAAGGACCTGCTCCGCAGCGAGGTGCTGGACAGCCAGTTCCGCGGCATGCGGCAGGTCATGCAGAACCCGGATCCGCAGGCGATGCAGCGGGTCAAGGACATGCTCGGCGACCTGAACGAGATGCTGGCCGCCGATGCGCGCGGCGAGCACACCCAGGCCGACTTCGACCGGTTCATGCAGCGGTACGGCGACATGTTCCCGGACCATCCGCAGAACCTCGAGGAACTGGTCGACTCGCTGATCAGCCGGATGGCCGCGGCGGAACGGCTGCTGCGCTCGCTCAGTGACGAGCAGCGCGAAGAACTCGCCCAGCTGATGGCGAACGCGCTGGAAGACGCGGGCCTGGCGGCCGAGATGGCCAGGCTCGCCGACGCGCTCCGGTCGCGGCGCCCGGAGCTGGACCGGGCCGGCATGAGCGGCGGCGTGCAGATGTCCGGCGAGGAACCGCTCGGCCTCGGCGACGCCACCACGGCGCTGGCCGAACTGGCCGACCTGGGCGAGCTGGAGACCGCGCTCGGCCAGGACTATCCGGGTGCGAGCCTGGACGATGTCGATGAGGAGGCGGTCCGGCGCGCCTTCGGGCGGCAGGCCGTGGACGACATCGAGGCCCTGCGCCGGATCGAGCGCGAGCTCGAGCGGCAGGGCTACCTGACCCGCAGCGCCGGCCAGCTCGAGCTCACCCCCAAGGCCGTGCGCAGGCTCGGGGACACGGCACTGCGCC